>JBCBPQ010000209.1:0-13432 GCA_039820645.1 Cyanobacteria bacterium J06633_8
ACTATCCACTATCCACTAACTACTATCCACTAACCACCATCAACTATCCACTATCCACTATCCACTAACCACCAACCACTATCCACCATCAACTATCCACTATCCACTAACCACCAACCACTATCCACTATCCACTAACCACTATCCACCATCAACTATCCACTATCCACTAACCACTAACCACCAACCACTATCCACTATCCACTAACTACTATCCACTAACCACCATCAACTATCCACTATCCACTATCCACTAACCACTATCCACCATCAACTATCCACTATCCACTAACCACTATCCACTAACTACTATCCACTAACCACTATCTACTATCAACTAACTCTTTATCATGACTGAAGATATTCAAAAAAGTATCAGCGCGTCTTTGTTACGCTTGCAAACGAAATCGCCTTTTTTCGCAACTTTGGCGATGTTTGCTCGTTTTGTTCCTACAGAGAAATTACCAACTGCGGCAACTGATGGTAAAGATATTTTTTATAATGTAGATTTTTTATTATCTTTGCCACCAAAACAACTTGATGGGGTTTTACTACACGAAGTTTTACACGCAGCGCTGCTTCATGTACCGCGTCGGGGTGTGAGAGATGCTCAGTTGTGGAATATCGCGGCTGATATTGTCATCAACGGCATGATTGCGGCTCATGGTTTTGAGTTACCCGAAGGAACTTTAAGAGAAGTTAATTTAGAAAATTTAAGCGTTGAAGAAGTTTATGAAATTCTGCTTCAAGATGCCGATAATGCACCACAATTAACCAATCCAGATTTACTTGATAGCCCACCAGAAGATGCTGGTGGTTCCCAACAAGAAGGTAGTCAAGGGGAAAGTACTGATGGGGAAGGTAAGCAAGGAAAAGGACAAAGTTCTTCCCAAACAGGGGATAGTATGTCCCAAGGTAAAAAAGCCGCAATGGAAGCCCATTGGCGAAATGCGATGCAGCAGGCTGCTACTGTGGCTCGCACTGCGAATAAAGGTAGTCTTGGGGGAGGTGTAGAACGAGAATTAGAAACTTTAAATTCTGCTCAAATTGATTGGCGCTCTTACCTTTGGCGATATTTAGTACAAACTCCTACTGATTTTTCTGGCTTCGATCGTCGCTTTATTGGACGCAGGCTGTATCTTGAAAGTTTGCAAGGGGAATCGATTCGCGTTTATTTGGCTTTGGATACCAGTGGCTCAATTGATACAAAATTGTTGGGTTTGTTTTTCTCGGAAGTGCAGGGTATTTTAAGTTCTTACCCCCACATCAAATGTGAGTTTTATTACGTTGATGCCGAAGTTTACGGACCTTACGAAATTAATGCTGATTCAATGCCGCCGAAGCCCCAAGGTGGCGGGGGTACCTCATTTGTACCTTTCTTTGATAAAGTTGCTCAAAGATGGGATGGACAAACCCAAGGAGTATGCGTTTATTTGACTGATGGGTACGGTAATTTTCCTGATTTAGCACCAGAGTTACCGGTTTTATGGGTAGTGACTCCAGGTGGTTTGGCTTTGGAAGAATTTCCTTTTGGAGAAGCTGTGCGGTTGTTATCTGTTTAAATAGGGAATTGGTAATTGGTAATTGGTGATATTAAGTTCGGTTAATTGCTTGTAAAAGAATAAATGCCATTGTTTGCGGTGGGAAGCAATCTAAAGAGATTACGATTGCTTCCCACAAAAGATATTTTGATGGGGAAACAAGATGTTCCTAATATTGATAAGGCTAATTGTATTTGAAAATATATATTTAGTTTAATTATATACTTTTAATGAATTTTAAAGTTTGGGGTAAAACTACTTAATTATTTTATATTTCATTTAACTAAGTTGCATTCGCACGGGCAGGGATGCCAAAGCCAATATTTTTATAAATTTAGTTGGTATCGCTACTGAAAACAATCCTAAATCCAGAGAAAATTTATATAATTCGATATACTGTAAACTTATAAAAATGTATTTTACATTACTTTATTCAATTAATATTTACAATTGGTATGGCAATATTTACTCTTGACCAATTCTGTATAAATACGAGAACTTATATAATAGTCAGCTTCAGAAAGTATACATTTTATTCTATATTATTTACTAATTACTCGCTATGGCTAATCGTCCATCACACCCGAATTTATCACAACTTCGGCAAGAAGCAGCGAGGGAGAATGTTTCGCCACAGCGGTTAGAAGAACTATCAAAAATTAATATTGAATTAACAAGAATTGTAGCTAATAATGCAAATACTGCTCCAAATTTTTTGCGAGATTTGAGTAGTAACTCGGATAGCATTGTTCGAGCAAATATTGCCGGTAATCCCAATACTCCAACAGATATTTTATTAGAGTTGGGTGTAGATTTTCCCCAACAGCTATTAGGGAATCCGGTGTTTTCTTTACTGTTGCTAGAAAATCCCAACTTTGTCGCCGATATTCCTGTTGCTACCTTGCTTTCTTTGTTAAAAGTTGATGGAGTTTCACCCCAGTTTCTAGAATTAGCAAGCAATCATGATGATGTGGAAGTGCTGTTAACCATCGCCATGAATCCCAAAACACCGAAGACAGCTTTGCTTGCATTAACTAAGGTACAAAATATAGAAGTTGTTGAAGCTGCAAAGTTGCACGTTACCTTAGCTGGAGAAATGCAGCAAGGATGGGATGAAACTGCAATTTCAGCAATGCAAACTACAAATTTACCACGCGATCGCCAATCTGAAATGTATCTTTGGGCTATTGGTGCGGTACCGAAATATCTGTTAAAAACCCTTGATGCTGAGGTGCGTTTACATATTGCAGAAAGTTCCAACACTTCGGAACAAATTTTAGAAACTTTGGCTGCAGATAGTTACAGTCGGGTACGTGCAATGGTTGCTCAAAATCCTCGTACTCCCATAAACATTGTTGAAGATTTGATGGGAGATGTTAGCGATATTGTACGAGAAGCAATATCTTATCATCCCCATACACCTTTAACTTTACACCAACAGTTTCAAATCCAGTTAGAAGCAACTGAAAATCCAGTTACATCGATTGATACTCTCAGACAACTTTCTACAAGTCAATGGATGAGAATCCGTTTGGGTGTTGCAGCACATTCCAATACTCCTGGGGATGTATTGTTAAGATTAGCTGGCGACGAGGATATCATGGTACGCAAAGCTGTAGCGCTAAACGTAAATTCAACGGCAGAAACCTTAAAGCAATTAGCTACAGATAATAATGATGCTTGGATTAGTAAAATTATCGCCGCTCACCCCAATAATCCAGCAAAAAATAGTTGTGATGGGCACAAAACTACAATACACGACTATATAAATACAGCCCGCGCTCAAGGTATACCAATTATGCCAACATATGCCGTTTACGATCCTAACTTATTAACGGCAATGGCAGAAAGCAGTAATTACGATACCCGTCAAAGAGTAGCACAACATCCCAATACTCCGATTCACGTTTTAGAGCGACTTGTTGATAAAGAAAATAATTCGATTTTAGAAACTGCCCTAAGTAATCTATCCCGTAATTCTAAAACACCCGATAGTACTTTACAATGTCTAGCCCAAACTTCCGATTTAAAAGTTTGTACTGCTGTAGCTCGTCATCGAAATACTTCTAGTACAACACTTCTACAATTAGCAAAACATCATCGTTGGGAAGTACGTACCATAGTCGCAAAAAATCTCAAAACTCCCCTAGAAATTCTTATACAACTGATTCAAGACAAACATGCAACCGTAAGAGTTGCAGCAATAAACAATCCTTACGCTCCCTCAAGCATTTTAGAAGAGCTTAGCATTCTTAAAAATCCCAACACATCTCCACAAACTCTTAACCAACTTGCCAGTAGTCAATGGGTAACAACACGTCAAGGGGTTGCACGTCATCCCAACACTGACAAAAATTTGCTCAAGCAGTTAGCAGAAGACAAAATTAGTATGATACGTTTGGGTGTGGCAGAAAATCCCAATACTCCTAGTAGTCTGTTAGAGCTATTAGCAGTAGATAAAGATAATGAAATTGTTGTTGCTGTTGCTTCTCATCCCAACACATCTTTGAATATTCTCGAACAACTAGCCATTTTAGGAAAGCCAGATAATCAAATTAAACAAGCAGCAGCCAAAGCTTTGATAAATCGTTTTCCAGATAAACTCGGTAAAAATTTAGCAGACTGTATTACTTCTTTCACTCCAATATTTACCCGCTTACTTGTTTTCTTGAATCCTTCCACACCAAAGGAAATATTAGCGCAAAATATTTATTCTTCATCTTGGTTAGAAAGATACGCAATCGCTCAAAATCCCAACACTCCCCAGGATATTCGCGCTGCTTTAACCCGCGACGGAAATCGAGTAGTGCGTGCAGCAGCAACAAATCAGGGGAAGAGGGGGTAGAGGGGGAGAAATGATTTTGAATTTATGCCCAATGCCCAATCCCCAATGCCCAATCCCCAATTTAGATACCTAATCCCACTACTTTTAATTGTGGTGAATGCTCTACGGTAAATTGATAATAAATTTCTTGTTCCTCATATGGTTTAAGAATTAAATTCCATTCCAATATTCCCATTTCACCAAGTTGAATTTGAGGATTTGTCCGGTTAAGACGTATTTTTATTTGTTCGTTACGACTGACTGGTAGTTGTTCGATAAGTTCTAATTGTGCTTGTGTATCTAGCAAGTTGTTAATCTGCAATCGATATGCATAAGTTATTTTGCGAAGATTACCAATAAACCTTTTATCTACTTCCCGCTCAATCAAATCCCGTTTAATTTTTACACCTTCGTCAATTCCCAAATTTAATTTAAATTCTTCACCCGGTACAATATTTTCTAATTCAGAAGTTCCGACAAAGATATTATCGCGAAAAATATTGGCTTTTCCGGGTAACAAAGTTGCACCATTTGAATTATTTTTGACTTTGGCTTGTAAATAAGCAAAACTTACCAAACGCGGCATTGCAATATAACTAAAATTACAAGAAAAATCATCTTGGAAAATTGTAGTTTTATGAGGTGCGCCATCGCTAGGTATATTTCCATTGCTATCCAAATTAAAAGTAACTACATTTCCTTCTCGGGATACTTCTGCTGTAGTTACTTCTGCTTCAATGATTCTATTTTCTAACTCTCTAATTTCCTCCGAGAAATTCTCATCTTCAAATTCAAAGCCGCGAGACTTTGCAGCCATTGGAGCAGCAGCAAACTTTCTTGCCCTTTTTTCCTTAACTAACGGTTGCTCAATATCAATATACCAAGGTTGGAACTTCGGTGGTAAAGTACCGCTACCCGGTTTGGCTGTAGAAAGAGTTAAATTTACATTTGTCCAATCTTCCCCAGTGTTTTGAACTATCTGCGCTAAATATCCTAAATTGACGCTTTTACTTTTACTATCAACTCGGATATCGTAAAGCGGTTTCCAACTAGCGCGATTGACAACATAAGAAACTTCTAACTCAAATTCTCCCGCACCAGCACAATCAATTCCTACAGTCAAATTAAAACTTTCTTGGGGTGATGGTGACTTAGTTTCCTTCAAAGAAGCATGTAACACCTCCAACTGCTTCTCTAATTCCCGTTGTTGATTTTTATAATCTTCCGTAGCGATGGCATATTCTGTATACTGACTGCCAAGAAAATTGACTAAATCTAAAGTTTCGCTCAAACTAATGCTTTTACGCGCCAAACTAATCGAAAATTGCTCTTCAGTCTTCTCTCGCAAACCTTCGATAAACCGCGATTGTAACGCCAAAGCATCCATTTGAGCTTGAAATTGCCGTTTTTGCGCTTCCAACTGTTCAATTTGTTGATTTAACTGCGATACCCGTGCCACCACCGACTCAGTAGTGTAAATACGCTCTGTATTCACACCCAACAAACGCACAGCCACATTTCCTTTACCGCTAACCCGCACGGACTCTGTTTCAATAAATACTGGCAGTTGGGAGACTATCAACTCCTTTTCCCGTCCGCTTAACTCCACTACACCACGGCGCGTTACCAAGGCTTGATTTGTGTAAACAGAAACTGCGATAACATCTGTTTCTACGATTTTACGCTGAGATGGTATTTCCTGGTTAACCATTGCCAGTTTTTCCTTAATTGCGAACGGTTATGCAGGTTAATTGTTAATCGACATTAGCTTAATCGTCAATATATAGGAATCCGTTTTGGTTTTTGTTCGCGCAGCGTGGCGAAGCCATAATTATTGGTGTGGGTAGGCTGTCTTGCTGTCTTGCAAGAGGCAAAAGGGTTTTAGGGAATTAAAGGGTACTGAGTTTTTTTCAATTTTCAAATAGGATTCCTATAGCTTTTAATGTTTCTAATTAAATCTCAATATCTAATCAAAAATATACTTTGATTAGCTTATTTTTACTTTGATTTTACGATTATTAGTTCTAACGATAACTTTAACTAACCTTGCGGGGTTTAATTCCCCTGCTTCTATAAGCAGTGCATTTTGCGTCGGGGTAAAATCCCCGTTGCAAAACCTAATTCTAAATTCGGGCATTCTAAATTCTACATTCTTTTAACGTCCAAGCTTCGCATATCGATACCGATACTTTAATTGATATCTAATTCCTTAAGTTTGATGATGCTTTAATTGCTGTAGACGATTCTTTATTTATTTAAGAGATATTCCTTTAAGGATTTTTTATTATCCTGCAAAATCAAGAGACGTAGCATTGCTACGTCTCTACATAATATTAGCCAAGGAATTTCCTGCATCCCCTACCTTTTCTCATACAAAGTGTTTTCCGTAGCAAATTGCTTGGCTGATTCTAGTAAATATTCAAAATAGGTACGTCCAACAATAGATAATTGCTTTCCATTGGGATAAACCATATACCAATTGCGTTTGATAGGAAAATGCTCTACATCTAAAACGGTTAAATCCTCTGCATAAGGCATTAACGTATGACGAGATAAAACCGATATTCCTAAACCACCAGCAATAGCTTGTTTTATCGCTTCATTACTACCTAATTCTAATTTTACTTTGACTTCTACATCATTTTCGTCAAATAATTTTTGCACCGCTCTTCTAGTACCAGAACCCGGTTCGCGCATAATAAAAGGTTCATTTGCTAGCTTTGATATAGGAATATTCTTTTCACCAGCTAAAGGATGATTAATCGGGGCTAAAACTACTAAAGGATTTTCTAAAAATGCTTCGCAATTTATATCAAGATGTTCCGGAATTTGACTCATAATATATAAATCATCTTGATTACTTGTCATTCTTTCCAGAATTCCTTCGTGATTTGTCACTTGTAAAGAAATTTCAATACCTGGATAAAGCTGACAAAATGAACCTAATAAACGGGGAATAAAATATTTTGCTGTTGTTATAACTGATAAGCGTAATTGTCCTTGTTTTAAACCTTTTAGATCCGCCACTTTCATCTCAAACTGAGCGAAAGTATTAAAAATTTCTTGGCAAGTAGCAAATAATTCTCGTCCTGCTTCTGTCAGATATAACCGCTTACCAACTTGTTCAAATAACGGGATTCCCACCGATTTTGTAAGTTGTTTTATCTGCATGGAAATGGTGGGTTGTGTAAGAAACAACTCTTCCGCAGCACGTGTAAAACTTCCGTGTCGTGCTGCTGCTTCAAACACTCTTAACTGGTGCAGCGTCGCCTGATTCAATTTTGATTATCCTCAAATAATACTCAATAAACAAATATCTATGCAAAAGTGATTTTACATAGATATATCTATATATATTATCGAAGAATGAAGTTAGAAGCAGTTTTCGCTCATGGAAAAATTATGGGGTTTATCATAGATTATTCTCTATGGCTTTTATCTAAAAATAAGTATTTTGTTTATGATCCATTAAAAGTTATTATTTGAAGTAACGGCATAAGGGCTGTAAATTTAGCATAAAAGTACAATTGTAATCCAATGCCCAATCCCCAATCCCCAATACCCAATCCCCAATACCCAATCCCCAATCCCTAATAATTATTCCAACTCACCCATTTCCAATCTTTCAACTTCCGGTACGATTGAAATTTCTTCAATTACTTTTTCCGGTAACTTGTTTAATTCTGGTAATTCCAATAATTCAGCTTCTCCAACTTGCTCTTTGATGTTGACTGGTAAATTTACTGCTTGACGCTCTTCTATCCAACAACTTGCTACTGGTAGGGTTTGCTCTAATTCATCCAATGGACGAGGTATCACCATGACAGCATTCAAATCCCCAATTCGTTCAGCTTCGTACATCCCCGCTTCGACAGCAACTGCAACATTTGCTACAGAGCCGCGAATTATCGCAGTACACAAACCAAAACCGATTTTTTCGTAAGCTGCTAGCTGAACATCTGCTGATTTTAGCATGGCATCCGAAGCTCCCACCATTGCTGGGAAACCGATTGTTTCCACCAAACCAACTGCTTGATTGCTCAATTTACTATAGCTAGCTCCTTCAGCAATATCACTTATTTTGCTAATAATAGGTAGTACTATATTTAAATTAGGATACGGACGAGGTATTACCAAGCTAGACACAAATTGTCCGAATTGTTGCGCGGTTTCTTCGCCGGATTTTACAGCCAAACGCACATCGGCTATTCCACCCCGAATAATTGCCGTGCAATGTCCCCCACCAATTTTTTCATATCCGATTAAGTGAACTCCAGCAGATTTAAGCATCATATCCGCAGTTCCCACTATGGCAGGAAAACTAAGAGTAGACACTAATCCTAAAGCAGCCCCTTTGTTATTATCTCGGTGTGATGAATGATTTACAGCGTGCATTTAAGTTTTCCCCAGAACTCCAACTAACTGCGACAGGTGAAGGATAAAATTTAGTATATGAATTTATGATTTGCCTTTAATCCTAGCTTTTATAAAAGTGAAGCATGGAGGATGGAAAATATTTTTAAGTCGGTGGGCTTGTATTCAAACCCAAATGTCTTTTTTGATATGAAGATTTGAAGGGTTAAAAGCCTTGCTAGGAACAATAAAGTATATCATCAAAATGCATAGGCAAATTTATTTCATCCCTCTTCAGATTCATCTTCAGGAGGTTCATTCAAGTTCTGTCGGTGGGGAAATAAAGTTACTAGCAGACTTTGAATACTACTTCTTCCATAAATATGATTTCCCATGCCGTTAGAATTCGTATTGGTTGCCTCTTCTACTGATGACTCTTCTGTATTTTCTATATTTACAGATTCAGAAGGCGAATTCTCTGACGAAACCATTTCCTCAGTTGACTCTTTAGTCAGAGAAAAATAAGAAATTGGCGATGGACTAACGTAAGGACGAGGTGAAGGGGTAATAGGAGGAGTGCTGTAAATAGAATTTTCGGGAGCATTCGGAGCATCAGAATCTTCAGAAGTACTAGAAGTCTCAAAAGAGATTTCTTCCTGGGCTTCTTCTAACTCTTCTACTTCTTTTACTTCCTCTACTTCTTTTACTTCCTCTAATTTTTCTGTTTCTTCGGCTTCTTCGGCTTCTTCTATTACAGGTGGCTGAGGCTGGTGAACTCTACCATTCATTTCTTTGGTGGAAGATTCTGTCAAAAACCTACTGCTGTCTCCCAGAATCGAACCAGGTGATACTACTTCTCCTGGTTCTACAGAAGCACGAAAAACAGTTGTAGCCGAACCTATACAGGCATTTGCACCAATTTTACCTGCACCAACCATTAGGAAACCGGCTCCCAAATTGGCACCCGATTGTATTTCTAAAGTTCCTGTATCTACCTGGAGAATCGACCCCATACCAATACAAACCCCAGCACCGATAATTATTTTACTATCGGCAGCTGCCTGCATTATTACGCCCGGTGCAATCACAGCACTAGCATGAATAATCACCTCGCCACTGAAAAAAGTCTCGAAATTGCTATATAGGCGCAGTGGCGGCACGGACATGTTGTTTTTAACCTTTTGGAGTATGTGGAGAGGGGGAGAGGAACGGACAAGAGAAATTAAAAAGTTAGGAGTTAGGAGTTAGGAGTTAGGAGTTAGGAGTTTATTATTACCCATTACCTATTACCCATTACCTATTACCCATTACCTATTACCTATTACCCATTTCCCATTCCCCAATTCCCAAATTATGGACGTTGAATAATAGTTTCGACTATACGACGCTTGACTTTGGGATCGACTCCAATTAAGCGAACATATTCTCCTGGATATTCTGTTAGATGGGATTCTAGAATTCCTACTACTTCTCTTTCAGAATTGGAATTTATCTGCCCGCAGCTATACCAAGTACCTGTTCGGAAACGACGCTTGTCTACATGTTCGGCACTGATTTGATAACCACCGCGCAACAGATTGCGAACTTCGTCTATGGCTTCTGCACTCAAACGAGTATCTGTAAGAGTTGCCGTAGAACCACCACCCGCGCCATAACTTCCTACTTCAGAGGAAAATGTAGAAGCAGAGTCTGAAGCAACATTAGTCGCAGCACTGTAGGAACCACCATTACCGTTGGATGAGCCATTACTAGAACCGTCGGGACGTTGAACAATGGTTTCTAATACTCTTTTCTTGGCTTTGGGGTCAATTCCAATTAAACGCACGTATTCGCCTTGATGGCTTCTCATGCATTCTTCTAAAGCTGAAATAGCTTCGTTAGCGTTGTTGGTTTGAATTGGGCTACAGCTATACCAAGTACCCGTGCGGAAACGTCGCTTGTCAACGTGTTCCATACCAATTTTGTAACCGCCTGAGAGCAAGTTACGAATGTGGTCTATAGTTTCGCTACTTAGTTGAGAACTGCCATTGCTATTACTATAACTACCATTGCTATTACTGTAACTACCGTTACTGCTGCTTGGAGGAGCGCTATAGGTAGATGTTGTATTTGGTTTTGTGGAACCGTCGGGACGCTGAATAATTGTTTCTAATACCCGCTTTTTATGCTTGGTGTCGATACCAAATAAGCGCACGTAGTCGCCATGATGGTCTTGCATGCAGCCTTCTAGTGCCGATACTGCTTCACCAACGCTTCTGGCTTCTATAGGTTGGCAGCTATGCCAAGTACCAGTACGGAAACGTCTTTTATCTACATGCTCGGTGCCAATTTTAAATCCTTGCTCCAACAGATAGCGTACTTGGTCTACTGTTTGATTATCCAAACCACTGTTATACACTTCAATACTCCTTTGCGTTTGTGTTTGCGAATCGTTATTGGCTTTTGTATTATATGTGTCTATTTTTTCACGTACTTTTGTAATACATTTAGTATCTTCAGCACAAAGGTAACCCGCTCTAAGTGCCTGATTTACTCCTACTACATGATGAGCAAATTCTTTATCCTCTGGATTTACATCTGGCAAGCGGTCCGCTTGCTGTTGACTAATAATCACAGCCCCCGAAGGTACATATTTACCGGGGGGAATTTCTACATCCTGAATTAAGGCGTGCATCATTACAATACATCCATCGCCCACTCTGGCATTAAATACCGTCGAACGAAAGCCGATAAAGCAGTTATTACCGATATAACAAGGCCCGTGAATCAGAGCCATGTGGGTAATACAACTGTCTTTACCTATCCATACTGAATATTCTTTTTTATTATCCCCTAGTACCCGACCTTGTTCTAAGCCATGTATAACAACGCCATCTTGAATATTAGTGTTTTCACCTATAAAAAATGGCGTTCCTTCATCCGCTCGCACCGAACTTCCTGGAGCAACAATTACATTAGAACTGATTTCAACATCGCCTATTATATGGGAAAACGAATGTACGAAAGCAGTCTCGTGAATTCGCGGTTCAGCTAAATCATTGGACCACGGGGTTGGCGGAGCCGCTGTCATAGTGCGGACTCTCATAGCGTTATTTCTCCTCAAATGCGTTGTTAGTCATGAGTTAGAAGTTAGGAGTTAGGTGTTATGAGTTGTCCTACTAACAACTAACAACTATCCACTAACAACTAACTATCGATATTGTTCTTTCTTGCTGTAGATTTGGCGATTTTCCACGTAAACCGTATCAATAATCGCTACTACTGCTGCATCAATTGGACGCTGTTCGTTGGCATAAACTTGACGCGCAGCACTACCACGACTGACGAGTACCCATTCATCTACTCCCGCACCAACGGTATCTGCTGCCACTTCGTATTCTGGCTGGATGCGTCCTTCTTCATCTATTAGCTGTAACAGCAGCAGTTTGACTCCTCTAAAACTCGGAACTTTCTGCGTACTAGATACCGTACCGCGAACTTTGGCAATTTGCATTCCTTTTTACAATATTACGGTCTTCCACCATAAGGACGAATTGCGTTAACACCTTCCCGGAATTGCTCTACATCTTCGGTATATCTAATTGGTAGAACGTATTCGAGGTTTTCGTGAGGCCGAGCAATAATGTGAGTAGACAGTACTTGTCCGCCGTTAACTCGCTTCACGTTCTCAATTCCTGCATTAACTGAAGCTTGTACTTCAGATACGTCTCCTCGAACAATAACGGTTACTCTTCCGGTACCAATTTTTTCGTATCCTACCAAGGTAACACGAGCAGCTTTCACCATCGCATCTGCTGCTTCTACAACCGCTGGAAAACCCAGAGTTTCAACCATTCCGACTGCAATTGACATTACTTTTAATCCTCAAAAATTGTCCTAAAAATAAAACTGCTATTGTTCAGTAAGGGAACCGCCTTCAAAAAGCCGTACAAATATTTGTACAGTAAAAACTTGGCGGTCTATTTTTCTCCACACAAGATCGATGATTAGATTTGCTCTGGGAGGCTCGACTAACAATTCCCAAGTGCTGATTTGAGTTACTGAATACCACACTTTAAATGGATATAATCAACCCATCAGTTTTTACAGAAAATAACAGATGTTACTTGGGGCGTTTTTATTATTTTTGTTATTAATTTGCTCGGGCAGCAAGCTCAATTAAGGCCAGTATTCGGGCATATCACAAAAATTTTTACTAATTAAAAGCCGTTAAGTTCGGAATTGCTCCACCGCTTCGGTGTACCTAATTGGTAGTACATATTCCAGGTTCTCGTGGGGACGAGCAATAATGTGGGTGGAAACTACTTCCCCACCGTTAACTCTTTTAGCGGCTTCTATTCCTGCTGCAACTGAAGCTTGTACCTCAGAAACATCTCCCCGAACAATTACAGTTACCCGGGCACTACCGATTTTTTCATAACCCACCAAGGTAACGCGAGCGGCTTTTACCATCGCATCCGCAGCTTCCACTACTGCTGGGAAACCTTTGGTTTCAATCATTCCAACTGCTATAGGCATTTACTGACTCCAACAACTTACTCGATTCGTACTCTTAGAGGCAAGCTTTTTTATCCCATGTAGCTCTCAATCTTGAGCTGAAAAAAAAGCCTTCTCAATTAAGCATATGAAAGCTTTGCACCCCTTGCAATATAAATTAGTATAATAGTTTGTAATAAAAGCATTTTAAAAAACTTAACATATCTTTGAGGGTCAG
>JBCBPQ010000210.1:0-13278 GCA_039820645.1 Cyanobacteria bacterium J06633_8
GTTTTAATCTATACTCAATGTTTCCTTCTGATAGTACTAAGAAAGGTAGCAAATATCTTGCACCATTCTCAACAAGTACAAAGAAACCGGGTTTCTTGCAAATCATTCAAGGAGATAATTATCCTTTAAGTTGGCAGAAACCCGGTTTCTTTGTACTTGTTGAGAATGGTGCAAGATATTTGCTACCTTTCTTAGTACTATCAGAAGGAAACATTGAGTATAGATTAAAACAAGTTTTTCAGTTATCCTGACTAAGCACTTGCTTCAATGTCTGCAATAATTCATGCTCGTTGTAGGGTTTAGTTAAATATACTGCCGCCCCTAACTGCATTGCTAGCTGGCGATATTTTCCGGTTGTGCGCGAACTTAACATGATAACAGGAATTCGTTGCAGATTTTCTTGAGACTTGAGACGGATAAGAAAGTTGTAACCGTCGAGACGGGGCATTTCTATGTCGCAAATGATGCTTTCTACTTCTAAGCCACCTTGCAATTTTATCAGTGCTTCTTGTCCGTCTTTTGCCTGTTCTACAAAGTATCCACCTCTTTCGAGGCTTAGTGCTAAAAAGCGGCGCACGTTGACTGAATCGTCAACTATTAATATAGAATTTTTACGTTTTTTAGGTGATAGAAATGCAGTCGAAGATAAACCTTGAGAGCTTGGACTTAGAGTATCTTTTTTAGTAATGAAATTTAATAGTTGTGCCGGACTTACTAAGGGAACAATACGACCATTATCTAAAATCGTGCAGTTGTTAAAGCCTTCTGGTAAAGGGATATTACCTTCGACTCGACGAATAGCTACTTCTTGTTCGTCCCAACAGCGGTCGGCTTTGATTGCAATAAATTTATTGCCCGTGCTGATAATTAATACTATTTTATCTTCTATTCTCGGTGGAATTTCTTGGATTGATGATGTAGAAAAAATATTATTGAAATGTAGATAATTACTGATATTAACTAACTCTACTAAGGAATCGTGCCAGTTAATTAATTTACCATTTGCACCTGGTAGAATTTGCTGATTTTCAAGCCGGCATATTTCTTGGATTGCATCGGTAGGAAAGGCTAAGGGAATTCCGTTGCTTTCCACTAAAACGATTCTGGCAACAGAGAGTGTAAAAGGTACTGATAGAGTAAAAGTAGTTCCTTTGCCAGGAATAGAATCAACTGTTACTTCTCCATTAATTAGTTCGAGATTGTTACGAACAACATCCATACCAACACCACGCCCGGATAATGTGGTGACTTGTTCGGATGTACTAAATCCCGGTTCAAAAATCAGACTTAATAAATCGTCATCGCTGGCATTCGCTAACATTTGAGCGTCTAAACCCATCTTTTGTGCCCGATTGCGAATTTTGTCTACAGGTATGCCGTTACCGTCGTCACTAATGGTTATAATGGTGCGATCGCCGTTATTAACTGTTTTGATTTCGATTAGCCCTTGTTGTGGTTTTCCGGCTGCGATTCTAGTTTGATTGTCTTCGATGCCATGTGAGAAAGCGTTTCTAAGCAAATGCATCAAAGGTTCATTTAAGGCTTCTAATATACCCCGCTCCATCAAGATATTTGCGCCTTCGATTTGTAAGCTAACGTTTTTACCATATTCTGCATTCAAATTTTTCAAAGCTCTGGGTAAGCGCTCTAATATTTCGGAAAGGGGGCGCATCCGAACTTTTGTTAGAGAGTTTTGAATTTTTCTCGATGTTCGATTGAGGAGATGATTTACTTGTTCTGTATCTTCTAAATTAAGAGTTATATCGCCAGTAATTTCTTGAATTTTAACTATATTTTCCATCACTGTTTGAGACAGTGTATGCAGTTGACTATAGCGTTCTAATTCTAAAACATCAAATTTATTATTATTAGCGGAAATATTTTCTGTGGGGTGCCATTCCCAGTTTTTTTCGGTTTGATAATATTTTGGCTTTAAGGTAGATAACTGTAAGGAAAATTTTTCGTAAGATAAACGTAGTTCGTGATTTTCACGTTCGAGAGTTTTTAAGCGGATAGCCAGGTTACGAATTAATTTACTGATTCTCTCTAACTGTAATTTTAAAGTATTCCGTCCGATTGTTAGCTCCCCAAATAAATCGTTAATTTGTTCGAGTTGTTTGCTGGGAACTCTGACTGTATGTTCTTGATTATCTCTTTTGCTTGCGGGGCTAAATTCTGGTGTAGTTTGGATAATTTCTTCTAAATTCGGAGCAAAATTATTTACTATATCTAATTCTTGACTAATTTGAATTTGCTCGCAATTTTCTGTTTTATTATCATTAATTGTAGTAGGTAAATTATCAACTTTACCTGCAAGCAATAAAGTTTGAGTATTTCGCCAGGATTGTAGTCCTAAATTAGCAATTTCTTTAACTTCTACATCAGAAACCGCAGTAGATAAGCTTTGAATTATTGACTCGCAAAGTTTAGTAAAATCTGAAATTTGCAGCATTTCCCCCAAGCCGCCCAATTGAGAAGACATAGTTAACATTTCTTCCCGCAGCACAGAAGTATCATTTTCTTTTAATAAAGATTCCAAACGTTGTAAATAACTTTCAACTTCTGTTTGAAATAATAAAGATGTAATTTCTTGCGGATTGTCTTCCGGAGAAAGAATTGTCATTGCATCTTCCGGAATCGGTTCTCCCAAAATCTTACGTAAGTCTTCAAATACCGGGTAGCAAAAAGTAGTTATCCACTCTTCATTAACATCATGTCCCACTGAAATAGATTCTACAATTTGCCGTAGCCAATCAATTGCAGACAGCAGTAAACTTTGTAGAGAACTATCAAGTTCTAAAGTATTTTTGCTAGTTTTTAAAACTTTGAAAGAATCTTCCAGCAGATGAGATAAATTACTTAAAGAATGAAACCCCATAATTGCCGCACCACCTTTTATTGAATGGGCGGCTCTTAGTGCAGTATTGACTTTTTGTAAGTCAATTTTACGATTACTTTGAGCTTCAACAATAACATTTTCTAGAGTATTAATATGCTCGTTAGCTTCCTCTAGAAACTGCATTTTTATTTCTAATTCTTTTTGTGAAGACATGTTATTGAAAATGGGGCACTAGAGATGGGCTGGGGACACGGTTGGGATAAGCAAGGCTGAGGAGACGGGGAGCCGAGGTGAGGAGGTGAGAAGGTGAGAAGGTGAGGGAATAGATAATAACTCCATTACCACATAATTCTTCTGCTAACTCACATCTTCCACCATTGTGAGAAACCCGGAATAATTAGTTAAAGCATGAATATCTCCTTGTGAAATGTTAAAGAAACCGGTTTTTTTTGAGCAAATTAACAACTAACAACTAACAACTAACAACTAACAACTATCAACTAACAACTAACAACTAACAACTAACAACTAACAACTATCAACTATCAACTAACAACTATCAACTAACAACTAACAACTAACAACTAACAACTAACAACTAACAACTAACGACTAACGACTAACGACTAACTGACTTTAAAAGCATCTACACTAGCGGCTAATTTTTGGGAAATATCTACAGTTTTCTGTAAAGATAACGAAATTGCTTGAGAAGAGTTTCCGGTATTTTCAGATATTTTGGCAATTTCGTTCATTAAATTAGTTACTTGTTTGGAAGTTTTAACTTGAATTACCGTAGCAGCAGAAATTGATTCAACTAATCCATCAATTTGATTGCTAACGTCAAGAATTTCGTTTAAGCTTTCTTTGGTATCTTCAATTAAACGAGTTTCTTCTACTACTTGGGTAATTCCTAATTCCATCGCTTTAACTACTTCGCTGGTTTCTCGCTGAATGCTGGCTACAATGTCTTCAATCTCTGCGGTTGCATCGCTGCTGCGATTTGACAAAGCGGCTACTTCTTCTGCCACTACAGCAAAACCCTGCCCTTGCTCTCCGGCTCGGGTGGCTTCGATTCCAGCATTGATAGCTAGCAAATTGGTTTGCATGGCTATCTGGTTTATCAATGACACTACATGAGAAATTTTCTGAGAAGATTCCCCTAACAGTTTGACTTTTTTCGCCGTATCGCCGATGGTTTCCCGTAGATAATGAATGTTTTCTACCGTCAAATCCATGGCTGCACCACCATCTTGAGCGGTATGAAAAGCCTTGTTGGCGACAGTTGCAGCTTTTCTTGCACCTTTGGCAATAGACTTAATGGAAGCCCTCATTTCTTGCACTGCTTGTAGGGCGCGATTTATTTCCCAAGCTTGCTCGTTAGCGTCAATGCTCAATTGATTAATTGCACTTCCATCACTGGCGATGGCGCTGTTAACTTCGGTGGCTGTCAGCTTAACTTTGGTGACAATTTCGCGCAAGCTTTCGATGATGGAGTTGAAAAAATCTGCGACAGTACCAATTTCTCCAGAAGTTACTTCCGCACGCACGGTTAAATCACCGCCACTGACTGCTTCAATAGTTTCAATTAATTGGAGAATTTGCTGTTGTAATAATTCTTTTTTCTCAAGTTGCTGTTGCGAGAGTTGTTCAACTTGAAAAAGATTATTGACTCTTTGTAAAGCTTCTTTGATAATTACAGCCGATTCGTCAAATAACTGTATTTCTGATTGTTGCCAAATATGAGTTTGGGAACATTGAGCAGCTATTAAATAACCAAATAATCTTTCGTCTTGATTTAAAGGTACAATTAACGTTGATTTGATGTTTAATGCTTCTAACTGTTTGACTAACGACTGTGGTAAACCAGCTTGGTAAATATCGTTAATTGCAATAATACCATCGCCCTTGAAGTTAGAAAAATCAAATTTGTTACCTAAAGCCGAAGCTAACTCAAAATTGCTCGATTCGGCAATGAAATTTTCTGTTTCAGATGAATCTAATTTGTAAATTAGTGTTCTTTCAACTTTTAAAGATTTGCGGATATTTTCAACTGCTACATCACAAATTCCTTGATGATTCACAGATTCAGATAAACTGATGGCTAATTCTTGAATTGCTTGAGTTTTTTCTACTTCTGTCAACTTTTCTAAACTTAAGCCGACTTGAATTGCTAATTTTTTTAATAAGTTGATTTCAAATGCCTGCCAAAAATGCGGATTCCAACAATGATGCGCGATCAAAAATCCGAAAATTTTGTGATTATGAAAAATAGGAGTTAATAAAATTGCTTTAATTTTCAAGCTTTTCATTAACTGTAAATGTTCCCCACTTAATCCCGCTTCATCAACATTATTAATAGCTAGAACTTCAGATGTGGTATAAATTTCGGTAAGTTCCTTAGCTAGAGAAATATCTTCAATACTTTCCCCAAAAGTGATAGGTAAACCAGGAGCAATTTCTTCAGCGATAACTTCTCCTTCACCATTAGCATTACAATGATAAATAACGACTCGATGCGCCCCTAAAGTTTGTCTGACTTCTTTTACAGTTCGATTGAATAAATCTTCGCGGTTAAGAGATTGAGAAATTGAAATAATAGTATCTGATAGTAATTTAGCTTGTTCGCTTTCGACTCTTTCTTCAAACAGTAGCTCTTGTAATTGTTCGACAATTAAATTAACATTTCGACTTAAAGCTGCAAACTCATCTTTACCTTTAATAGGAATGCGGCTATTAAGATTACCATTCGCTAATTTTTTAACCGCCAAATTAGCAGCATAAATCGGTATAACTAAACGGCGAGCAAGAGTTGCAGCACTGATACCCGCCAGCAAAGCCGCAGCTAAAGTACCCAATTGCAACATTAATAGTAGTTGTCTTTGGGATGCTTCTACCTGCTCTAAGGAATTATTATCTATATTGCTAACAGCTTCAGGGGAAATAATTTTACTACCCAAATGATAAGATAATGCTGTAATACCGATTGTAGGTAAACTGCAAATAGCCAGAGACAGCATTACAGCTTTACCATTTAAACTAGTCCCATTTAAAACAGATTGAACTTGTTGAAAGAAAGAATTTGGCGATTGTCTGGGTTTACTATTCAGATGTTGGGAAAAATTTGATGTTTCTGCTTCCGAAATGCTATTTTTTTTTGCTCTTTGGTTTTGATTCTGTTTCAGTTTCTTCATCATTCTACCATCTCAAATATTTTTGCAGGATGCTTCTGTGCTATTGGGTTGTAAGTCTTGATATTGCAAATAAAATTAGCAGTTATAGCAACATAAATATCTTTGTATTAGGGAATGAGGAACGAAACACAGAGAAATTTATGGAAAATAATCGCTAGTACTGTAATTTACATTTAGGCAATTCAAGATTACTTAACGTGAAGAAATGAAGAATTTAAAATAGCTTGTATATTCAAAATTAAATTTAATTCATCCTCATGGCAAATACATCCATTTAAATAAGGAACTATATGACTATCTTGATTGTCAGAAGATTGAATATTCCCAGAGTTTAATCTAACAGTACCTCGGATTTCTGGAACCATTAAACCGATAGTTTCTTTTTGATGGCTAATGACAATAATATTGCACTGCCCCATTCCATAGAATTGCGATTCAAAACCCAATATCTTTGGTAAATCAACAACCCAAATAATTCGATTGCGCCAACTCATCAAACCCAGAATAGCAAAAGGTGTATTAGGAATAGAAGTTATTGCTTCTAAAGGTAATACAACTACTTCCTGAATAAAGTTTACCAGTAAAACAGCAGCAGTACCTTGATTTAACTCAAATTGAAGATAGCCATCGCCCAAGTTTGTTTGTGGTTGGGTTAGTAGCGTGATATTAGATGCATTCATATGTAATAAAAACTGATTTCCGATATCTAAAAATTATGCAAAAACTGATTGAATCGTATTAAGTAATTCTTCCCGAGTATAGGGTTTTGTCAAATAAGCACTAGCGCCTTGTCTAATTCCCCAAAATTTATCAATTTCTTGATTTTTAGAAGTGCAAATAATGATAGGTATTTTTTGGGTGACGGGATTTTTTTTGAGCAGCCTACATAATTCAAAACCGCTCATTTCCGGCATCACCACATCAGTCACAATCGCATCAATATTATTTTTCAATGCTATATCAAAAGCTTCTTGTGCGCTGCTAGATTTAACAATTTTGTAATCACCATTATCCAGATAATGACTCATTAGCTCTAACTCACTCAAAGAGTCTTCAACAATTAGTACAGTAATTAAAGAACAAGTAATCAAATTAAATTCTCCTTAATTGGTAATTGGTAATTGGTAATTGGGGATTGGGGATTGGGGATTGGGCATTGAGCATTGGGCATTGGGTATTTATAATTAATATTGATAAATTCAATTTACTTACAAAACTGTTAACTGCTCACTGTTAACTGCTCACTGTTAACTGTTAACTGTCACACCAAATGTTGAAAAATAATCTTCAATAATTCACTTTGATTGAAAGGTTTTGTGAGATAACCGCTAGCTCTAACCATTTTTGCTTTTGCTCTATCGATAAAACCTTTTCTTCCCGTTACCATAATTACCGGTACATCCTTAAAATAAGAATGCTTGCGTAAAAGCGAACATAATTCATAACCATCTAAATTTGGCATTTCTACATCTAGCAAAATTAAATCGGGATTTGTGCGTAGAATTTGCATCAAAGCTTTTAAAGGCTCGCTAAAACCAACCACCCTAAAAACTTGTTCATCTAAGAAAGATTCAATCGCTGTCAGTACCATAGGGCTATCATCGATACAGACGATGGTATAAACTTTTTTACGGTAATTTTGGTAATTTTGTCTATAAATACGCTGACGACTGCTATAAGAATGATTTGTTGTAGATTGGTTGCTGACTTGGCTAATCCCTGCTTTCGGCAAAGGTTGCTGAATGGGTATCTTAGTTTCCGATGATGGTTGATTCAAATATTGAGAAGGTGGAGTTGTGATAGCTTGTTTGAGTTCATTTTTTTGATTCTTTGACTTTTTGTTGCAGTTTTCTATTAATACATTCATATCTAAGCTGCAAAATTTCGGCATATCCTGCATAAAACTTTCTGTCGTAAATTCATAACTGCCTTCTTTAACAGCCAGAAAAGAGCTTAAAACTTCCGCAGCTAATTCTTTAATCAGAATTTTTGCTTGAGCCGGAGTAATTAGCTTTTGATTAACTAACCAGCAAATTGCTAAATAATCCGGATTAAGTATCGCTTGATTATCAATGCCTTTTTGAAATATTACTCGTAACTGCTGATAAACTTTTTTTTGAGTAAGTGCGGGAATTTGCTTACTATATTGTTGCAATTTTTCATAAAGTAAATTAAACATTTTATCCGTACAAGAAGCATAGACTAGCTTGCTATCCTCGAAATAAAATGACCAAGAATCTGATGTCGTAAAAACTTGTAAACACCCGGTAACAGGTTTATTGGTAATTTTTTTTAGCAGTGCAACAGGCTGGATTCGCTGAAAAAATCTATATCTATTAATAGGAAGGATTTTCATGTTCTGTGGCGTTTAATTTACTACAGAGATACCGCAACAAATAACTTTGGTTATAGCGAATGTAGGAGCCGCATACCAATTTACAGGTAATGTTTTTGAAAATTGTTCTTGTATAGAACATTAAAACGTATTGTTTTTATCTTTCGCTGATTCCGTAGATGCAACTATTTTTGGAACTTGCACAATTACAAACAAAAAGAAACTTTGTAGCAATATTATGCGGCGATGGGTAGCGAGTGATTCACAACAACACCATTTCTCTACGAGAATCGTCATCCTGGATATTATCTAACTTTGAAGAAGCGCCAACTGACAGCATAACCAGCAAAGAGAGCGTCAGCTAGGTGGTAGATGACAAGCAATTAACTTACTAACTTTTAGATTACTCTAATGTAGCAGAAAAATTAAAAAATGTATGAAAGTTTTTATTGGCAAGTAAAGCTAATATTAAAACCAAATATCGTGAATGGCAAATGTTTTTTCAGAAATAATTAATTATTGTTTCAGGGTTATTATACTCAGTAAATTCTGTCTGTAGAAGCGATAACAGTTTATTTGTATCTTTGGAAATAAATAATTTAGGTAGAGTTAATTTACTTTTTTTTCCGGATATTTATATATTAATAAAAATGTTAGCAATTGAGTTGGTATTAACTTAAATTTTTTATCGTTTTCAATAGCGGTTGGGATTGTCAATTTTGAGCTAATAGTAAAAGTCTTATGAAAGTACGTTAAAACCCATTATCAGACTTTCACACCTCGTTTATCCACGAATTGACTTGTATAGACGCGATACCCTTGCGTCTCTACATCTTCGGGAATAACCGCCTTGAAATCAATTTCTCTGCGAGAAAGCCTCCGGCTTACAAGGCTCATATACAAAGTACGTTAAAACGCACTAAAAGCTATGCCCAGTCTGATTTATCAGACTTTGTATATTAGCCTGAGAATTTATTCTAAGGCGGTTGTTGAGCTTGGGATGCAAGATGTCAGAAAACTATATAAAAACCTAAGCAGGTGGACAAAAATATTTATTTCATTGCTTCGCTATCGTATGCCTTTCAGGCACGCTTCGCTAAAGCAATGACAGGTATACAATTAATTTTGTTTAAACACTTAATATATATCCTTGTAACCAGGTAAAGATAGATTTTTCCTTAAGTTGTATTCTAAAATACCCGTAAATTACCTCCAAAAGCTTGTATCTAATTAGAATTACAATATAGAAGCAGCAGCTCAAAGATTAGAAAAAATGCTGGCAGAATGCGACACCCAAGGAAAGAAAATTACCTTGGAGCATAGATACGCTGCTTTCAATCAGTTGCGAGTAGATATTAAACTTCAATCAAAAGATGCGAATAAGGAAATTGCTGCTTTAGAGTTAGCGGAAAAACGAAAAAATACCTGTCTTGGTTGGTTACAAGAAAATTGGGATTATCAACCACCGAAGATAACTTACCAAGATATGCAGAAACTGCTTAATCCTAAAACGGCAGCAATTTTCTGGCATATTAGCCCTAATGCTATTACTACTTTCATTGTTAAACACAATCAGCCAACCATAGTTTTATCTCCTCAACCCAGGAGAAAGAAAAGAAAGCAAAATATATTGTCATTCAACAGCTTTTTTGGCAACTCACAGCAGTCAGAGCAATCAAAAGCATATCTCGAACAATTACAAAGTTTTCAAAGTTGGATAAAGGAGTGGAAGCAAGATTATCAAGATTACTGCCAAAAAGATTATACAGGTGTAGCGAAAAAAGCAGCCCCTTGGCGAAAGAAAATGAAGGGATTGCTTGAAAGTTTATCTTCGATTCTAGAAATCAACCGCATTAAAGAACATCTTACAGGAATTGAACAAGTAATTTTAATTCCTCACCGAGAATTACATTTACTGCCTTTAGATTATTTATTCCCCCCACGCTTCAACATTACATATTTACCTAGTTTTCAAATCGGTTTAAAACTACTTGCCCAAGCTCCAGTTATCAAAAAACCAGTTTCTCAAATATTAAATGTCACTGACGATTATTTAGTCTTTAATGCTATTGAATCTATCATCCTGAATACAATATACCCAAGCTGCAATAAATTAGAAGTTGAAACAGTTACGCAAAAATCATTAACTACAGCTTTACAAAATAATAGCGGTTACTTCCATTTTAGCGGACATGGATACCACGTACCCGATAACCCCAGAGATTCGGCTTTAGCTTTAGCATCATCCGAAAAATTAACTTTAGGAGATATTTTTGATAACCAACAACTAGACTTGAGTAAATATGAATTAATTTGTCTTTCTGCTTGCGAAACTGGAATTACCAGCACCGATAGTTTATTAGACGAATATGTCGGTTTGGTAAGTGGATTTCTTGCTAAGGGCGCAACCTATGTTCTTAGCACGCTTTGGAATGTTGACGAACGTTCTACTGCTTTATTTATGATTCAATTTTACCAGTTAATGCAGCAAGGAAATACACCAACAATTGCCTTGAAACAAGCTAAAAAGTGGCTGCGTCAGCTTACTTATAAACAATTAGCGAAATGGTATTTTGATTTAAGCGAGAAATTGCACCATTCACAATGTAAGGAGTATTTAAAAACTGAAGTGTCCATTATTGAAAATGATAAAAGCAAACTCGCATCTTTCGAGCAAATTTACGCTCATCCTTATTATTGGGCTGGGTTTATTTTAACTGGTAAAGCTCTATAAATTAAACCTCACACCTTCCCCCTCTCCTTAATAAGGAGAGGGGTACCGGAGGCGGGGTGAGGTTAACTCTCGTTACCAGGCTCTGCCTGGAAACGCCCTACCGTGAGGCTCTGCCTCAATTCACAATCAAGGCAGAGCCTTCTAATCCGTATTCCTTGGCAGAGCCAAGGAACAAGCTATAACCCTATTGCGGGGTGGCTCGCCTCCGGATGCTACATGCTTGGCGCTGAAGCGCAACTACAAACCATCTGATTAATACTATGCTTAACAATTTACAACAAGTCACATTACAAGCTTTTATCACAGCTTTAGCGGAATTAGATGCGCCGTTACCACCAGATTTACAAAAGGAAATTAATCAAGTTGGTGCTATTTTTCCAACACAACCAACTGTTGCCATCGACGAATTGGTAAAATTAGCAGAACATCCTTTTATCAATCAACTTTATCAACAAGCGCGAGTCAAAATTCAAAGCGAATATCAAACTCAGGAGCGCAATCGCAAAAGAAAGTTGTCTCAAGAAATCAATGATAATCAAAATGAAGAATATAAGGATTTAATTTTAGATAACAGAACAAAATCTCCAACTCCAGAAGCAGCAGGTGAAATTTTTCAAGCCGATAATCCTCAAAGTAAAGCTAAAAAATTTCTTGTTGTAGAGTTAAACATTAAACGAGTTTCTTCATGACAACAGTACAGTATCCTACTCTAGATTTATTTCTCTATAATCGTATAGAAGATTCCGATAAAGATATATATGATGATTATTGGAATAATTTGGAAAACAAACTAATTAAAGACGGTTTTACTGTAAAAAAAGATGCTCATGAAGAATCTTTAGAATTTGAAAACAGTAAAACTCAAATAGACGGAAGTTATCTTCGTCTTACTCTTCAAGATACATATTATCTAAATTATTGTTGTTCTATCGATAAACAAGTTGAATCTTCTCAACTTTCCTCTTTTATTCATCAATACAAAAATTATTTATCACAGCCAGAATTATTACCTAAAATAGATAATCTAGATGCTGGTAAACTTTCCCAACAAGGCTATTTTGGACAAACTTGGATGTTATCCGGTTGGACAATTCCCAATAATAGTCAAATTTATGAAAATGAAGCTTTTGATATCTACCAAAATCTTATTGGTAAACCACATCAATATTACCAAATAGGTGAATTTTTCGGCGCTCAAGTATATGAATTATGGCGTGGCGATCGCAAGTGGGAAGGCATCGAACAAAACAGTCATGTTGTAGTTATTTTGTATCCCAACGAACAAACTTTTGAAAAAATAGGTGAAGAATACTATACTGCTTGGCGAGACTTATTTTTATATAGACATAAAATAATTTGGGCTTATGAAAACGGCAGAAAATTGAAGTTACGACTAATGAATAAATACGGTAGTAGTTTAACGAATATTACGGATTTATCAAAAAAAGGACTGCAACAGCTTAAAGATGATTTGCTTACAAATACTAATAATTTATCTACTTATGTAAGAGATATTAACGATTTAGATATTCAAAAGCATACAGTAGAAGTTAATCTATATAATTACGATATAATTTGCCAAGATAAATTTTCCAACGTTAAAAGTTTTGATAAATTTAGGCAGATAGTAAAAGATAAATATCAAGTACAGCTAGAAAAAGATTATCTCAGCTTGAATCCAGATTTAGCAATAGAGCGAAAACGTCACCTCTACCATTCGCGGTATGGTAGAAATAGAGCAAGCAAAAAATGACCGTAATTTAAGTAATACCGTAGCTATTTTAGGAGTAGGATTGGCAAACAGTCAGCTAACATCGGCTGTTATTATTGCTCAAAAAACTTCCGAAAAAAAGATTGACTTTTATCAAACAAAAGCATTTCAATACAGTTTGTTATTAGGTATAGCTTCTGGTATATCTGTTTGGCTAATTATTCGTTTTATTCGCCTTTTGCAACGCTACCTATTCAAATAGCAACAACCCATAATCTACTAGTTGATTGCATAAATTCTGACTGTTTCGTTTTCTCCATAACCTCTGAGGGGGTGACAAGCGCCATCAATCAGTGGCAGGGCAAGCCTTTCAGAGGACGAACGCGCTTATTGATAAAAGAGAAAAATTATTATTTTTTTATCAATAAACGTTTCAAATCCTTATTTTTCGTAGGAGTCGTTCTA
>JBCBPQ010000211.1:0-13265 GCA_039820645.1 Cyanobacteria bacterium J06633_8
ATTACAGAATGTAAATTACCCTCAAACCCTTATTCCTATTGCAAGACAGCAAGACAGCCTATTGCCTTATCCCAATTACTATTTTCAATGCCAACCTACTTAACTGCTCACTGTTAACTGCTCACTGTTAACTGCTCACTGTTAACTGATAACTGATAACTATTAACTGTTAACTGTCATGCTACTGTTGACTGATTGCTTCGGAGAGGTATTCGGAAGCAGCGGAAACGAGCGCGATCGCGTTTTCGTAATTAAGTCTTGTGGGGCCTAAAACTCCTACGCTTCCTACTGGTATCGAATGCCGATGGTAGGTAGATGAAATCAAAGTACAAGTACGGATAGGTTCTAAGGTATTTTCCGAACCAATACGGACTGTCACCTGTGGTTTATCTAGTTGTTCTAATTCTGTTTCGTCAAATATCAACCGCCATAATTGCTCTTGTTCTTCTTCAAGCAGATGAATTATGGTTTGCACTTGCTGTATTTGAGAAAATTCTGGCTGTCGCAAAACTTCGGATACACCGCGCACCATAATTTGGGTATTGGTTGGGGAAAAGGTGCGACGATTCAATTCGACAAGGGATGCTTTCAAATATTCACCGTAGCGCTGAAAGTCTCGATCTAACTGACTCCAGTCAAGTACGGCTAATTCCATTAAACTTTTACCGCGTAGCTGACTGTTCAAAAAGTTAGAAACAATTTGTAATTCCCTGTCTATTAATTCTACGTCTGGCTGATTCCCTTCTGGTGCGGAGGGTAAGTCCATTAAGGTTGAATGAGTTTCGTAAGCATCAGTTACGACAATCAACATTATCTGCCCTGTCTCAATTTGAACTAGCTGTAAATGTCGCAATGCAGATGAATTATTTTGAGGAATTGTGATTAAACTTACACAACCGCTCAAACTTGCCAAAATTTGTGTGGCCCCTTGCAATAGGGCTTCTAAACTCCAATCTTCCCACTTTAAGCGTTTCTGTAGTGCTGCTTCTACCTCTTTTTCTAAATTTTCATTATGGGTTATCAAATTATCTACATAAATTCGATAACCAGAATCTGAAGGTACCCTTCCTGAAGAAGTATGTGGTTGATAAAGCAGTCCAGTTTTTTCCAAGGCTCCCATTACATTACGAATTGTTGCCGAACTTACGCCCAAGTTGAATTCTTCTACCAAAGCTTTAGAACCAACTGGTTCTGCTGTGGCTATATAATGTCGTACTGTTGCCCAAAGTATATGTTGTTGTCGATTTGTTAACTGGACTTGCATAGGGGTTGGCTGTTTAAACACAGTTTTTATCAATTTTTCAAAAACAAATCTTTTAATCTTCTTTAATGAAATTTAATAACGATCGAGCCTGAAGTCGCTAATCATTATGGTGTACTGCAATACCTTTACATTTAGAAATAGTTTTGTCCTGAGTAGGAGTACTATTCAATACAAAAGAACTTGTATTTTAAATACATAGAAAAATCTACATGTTACGTATTTTCTCAGATTTTTGTTCGGAATAGGGTATGTATAACTACGAATTACCTACTATTAATAAAATCATATTACACAGCTACCTTCCTATTAATACCTTTAACTTTCGAGGCTTAATACTGAGGAACTGAAGGATCGACCAACATTGAATATGCATCAATACCTCCGGTAATATTTTTAACATTCGTAAAACCTTGAGATGTTAACCATTGACACATTTGAGCGGAACGAATACCGTGATGACACAGAACTAAAGTTTCCTTGTCGGCTTCTAAACGAGTGTTAATATCGTGACTCCAATCGGCAAATTGACTCAAAGGTAAATTAATAAAACCCGTGATGCTTGCCGTGCTGACTTCTTGCGGCTCGCGCACATCTACAAGTTGAACGGAAGACTCCGAAGAAGACAAACGTTTTGCGAGTTCTTCTACAGTGATTTGATTCATGATTTGACTAAGGTTATTCCCCTGATAAGGAATTTATAAAAAAAATCTATATATTTATTATGTTGACAGAAAATTCGCCTCTTAGCATCAGCACTGTTCAAAGGGTTTGAGGATAATCAAGATAAATTGGTTACATCTTGACAAATTTGATGAGTGCATGTAAGAAATTGTGCTTAGGGCTTGCTAAGTTGAAGATTTTGCACAGAGCTATTAGGGATGTATTTTCCATTCGAAACTTGTCTGCACCGGATTTTTAATTGAAGATAGCGCTACTATTGTTTCCAGTACACGCTTTAATTGTGATTGGGGATTATTTGCCGCAATGGGGTTGGTGTGAAAAAAGCTATAAGTCGTCAACAATCATTATTTCGTTTAGTAGCAGTAACTATTACAATGCTGCTGTTAACTGGTATCGCTGGCTGTAATGGGTTAATCAATCAAAATACTCAAAATACAGTCGGGAGCAGTCAAAATCTGCCGAATGCTGCTGTTTTTATTTCTAAACAAGCACCTGCGACGGTATCAATGCTTGTAAATCCAAATCGCTTCGATGTATTAAATGGTGGCATAAAGCTGTCGAAGCTTAAAGAAAGTTTATTAGATAATACCGGGCTTGATTATAAAAAAGATGTTCAGCCTTGGCTGGAGAATGAAATTACTTTAGCCGTCACTACTGATGATATTGATAGAGACACTGCAAACGGAAAGCAACCTGGTTATCTAACGGTGCTCGGCACAAAAGATGCTTCTTCAAGTAGAGAGTTTATTGAACTTTTGTTTTCCAAGCGAGTTTTAACTGGAACTTCCTTAGTTGTGGAACAATATAAAGGAGTCAAGCTGATTTCCGATATCCCACAAACAGGAGACATTGACAAACCTTTAGCAGCAACAGTTGTAGGCGATAGTTTTGTATTGTTCGCCAACGATGTCAAAATTCTGCGAGAAGCAATCAACAACCTGCAAGCACCGGGTTTAAGTTTAGCTAGTTTGGATAATTTTCAACAAGCTATCAAGCAACTAAATGACAAAACTCAAGCTATAACCTTTCTCAATCTTCCATCTGTGGCGAAATGGCAAGGTTTAAATGTATCATCGCCGTTTACTTATAATACTCAACTGATTTCTCTCGTTCCTAAATCTTCAGGTTTGTTCGCAGAAACTAGTTTATTCGCAAATTCATTAATACCCGCCGCCGAAAACTTATCTGAAGAAATAGAAGCACTCTCATATATTCCTGTAGATTCTGGTTTGGTAATTGCAGGAAAAGATTTGAGTAACTTAAATAACAGCAATTTAGCTTTACTTTGGCAGCAAATTACAGCAGCAATATCTGCTGAATCGGGAGAAGATATTTCTTCCCAGATAACTAAACCTTTAGGCAATCTAGAAAAACGTTGGGGAATCAATTTACAAAAAGATATCTTCAGTTTGGTAAAAGCAGAATATGCCATAGCTTTATTACCAAACAATAAAAATAAAACACCCGAGTGGGTTTTTGTGGCAAAGAAATCTTCAGCAAATCCATCCGATAATTTGCGTTTAGATGAAATCGCTTCTAAAAACGGACTCACAATTAGTCAAATTGATTTAAAGGAGCAAACAATTTCTGCTTGGGCACAACTTACAACTACAGGTAGCAAGGCATCTGACTTGAGCATTCAAGCAAAAGTATTGGGAGCGCATACTACTATAGCTGACTACGATATTTTTACTTCTTCCATTGAAACAATGGATAAAGCTCTTAACAAACAAGAAAATTTCTTCAAAGATAATCCTAGTTTCAAAGACAGCATTGCAGCAATTCCTCAACCAAACGAAGGATACGTTTATATAGATTGGGATAAAAGTAAACATTATATCGAAAGTCAATTACCTATACTTAAATTTGTCGAAATCATCGGCAAACCTTTTCTCGATAAACTACAGTCACTGACTATTAGTAGTTATGAAAACAATCAGGAACTACTTAAAGTTGGCATTTTCTTTTTATCCAATGAATAGAGAATTGGGAATTGGGAGCTAGGAGTGTAGAGACGGGGCGCACTGCTACGTCTCCACAGTTAGGAGTTAGGAGTTATTTAATTATTCTCCTCCTGAGTTTTCTGCTTTCCAACTTCCCAAACATCCTCTAAGAATATTAAGATTTTTTCAGTAAAATTTAATGAATTTTTTATATTTATCCCTGTAATTAATGGGAAAGTACCCTTGTATCGTTGCAACTTTTGGTAGAACACACAAGATATAAATTCATTCTTTAGACCTTTGATTTCTGGTTCGCTATTTGGTCTAATAAGTGTACGGATGCAAAGCTGTCACAAAGTTTTTGAATCCGTACTTTGCTTTCGTTAAATTGTATATAAAGCAACTTGTATCAAAAATACGGGAAGTGTATGTATGAAATCCTCTCGCTCCCAAATCGCATTAACTCTAATCTGCCTGACAAGCTTATTTACTGTTCTTATTTCTAATCCCGTAACAGCAAATAATTCCTTCTTCGGCAAAATTAGCTTATCGCCAAATACTGAATATGTAAAAAAAACAGTAACGGGTTATACCGGCGGTTCTTATTCCTTATCCGCAGTCAGTAAACGCGATCGCAATCGAAATTTGTGCATTGGTTTCGCAGATCCAAAGCCAGATCACATTTTAGTTTTAGAGAAAGATTTTCCGAAATTAAATATCAAAGTTGACAGTGGCGGCTCTGATACTACTTTATTAATAGTTGGACCAGATAAAAATACAGTCCGCTGTGGTGACGATACCGGCAGAAGTAAAGACGCTAGCATCAAGGGTAGCAACTGGAAAGCAGGAACTTATAGAATCTGGGTAGGCAATTTCAAAGCGAGAACAAGACGCAATTACAAGCTTTCTTTGCAAGAATAGTTCCAAAATTCCGTACTAATGAATTACAATATAAGAATGTAAGTAGGAATTAGGTATTGATAATAGTTAGGAGTGATAAGTTAAGGGACAAAAACAAATACTTATTATTTGATTATTTTCTGCTTCTCCTCCCTAATTCGAACCATACCTATATGTCCCCATAAAAGGTAATATGAATTGTATTTCATCTAAAGGCTTTCCGAGGGTGCAAACTCGTGTTATCAACATTTATTGCTGACTTTCGTATTATATTTGAGCGCGATCCAGCGGCTCGTAACTGGTTAGAAGTATTATTTTGCTACCCCGGCTTGCAAGCCTTGCTAATGCATAGAATAGCCCGCTGGATGCGTAATGTAGGAATTCCTTTCCTTCCTCGCTTAACTTCTCATTTAGCACGCTTTTTAACAGGAGTTGAAATTCATCCAGGAGCAACCATTGGTAAAGGTGTATTTATTGACCACGGGATGGGTGTAGTCATAGGTGAAACCGCCATTATTGGTGATTATGGGCTGATTTACCAAGGTGTAACTTTGGGTGGTACCGGAAAAGAAACTGGTAAACGGCATCCCACTTTAGGGGAATGCGTTGTTGTGGGTGCTGGTGCGAAAGTGCTGGGAAATCTACAAATTGGTAACAACGTGCGTATCGGTGCGGGCTCTGTGGTATTACGAGATGTTCCGTCAGATTGCACCGTAGTAGGCGTTCCTGGTAGAATAGTTTATCGTTCTGGTGTAAAAGTTAGTCCGTTAGAACATGGAAAGTTACCAGATGCCGAAGCTCAAGCAATACGCGCTTTAGTAGATAGAATAGGGCAATTAGAACAACAAATAGAGAATTTACAACAAGAGCAGCAAACTGTTTCAGACACTGTTGCGAGTGCAGCTTTTAGGCAAAATCACGTGATTAATTATCATAGTACGAGTGAAGAGCATTTGAGAGAAAATCATACTCATCATACCCAATGCCGTTTGGAGGATAAAGCTATAGATGAATTTTTGGATGGCTCGGGAATTTGACAGTGAGCAGTGAGCAGTGAGCAGTTAACAGTTAACAGTGAGCAGTTAGCAGTTATCAGTTAGAGTTAAGAATTTTATCTAACCGCTCGTTCTTCCAGTTGTGATATCTTACAAATATGTCCTTTAGATCCCAGAGAAGATGGGTAGGAGGAAATGGATGATTGGAAATATTTCTTTGAATGTAATTTAAATAATCTTGAATTAAATAATTACCGCATTTTTGCGTCCGATTCTAAAGCTGAAATTCTGTATTGGTTTAGTAGAGATGATTTCCTAAACAGCAGAAAGAAGACTTTATTCGGGCGCTTGTTAATTTTGATGACAATTGCGGTGGTTTTTATGGATATCGTGCTTATTTTTTAGCCGCAGAAGCTTTAAGTTATTTTCCTGAATGTAGTTTTGGCGACGCAATTGTTAAACAGTTGCTTGATTGGAGCTATCTATATTTTGGCTGGCAACTTTTTCCTCAACCATTGGTAGAAGCTGCGAGAAATACTTTGCAAGTTACCGACAAAACAAGAGTTATCAAAGCCTTTGAATGCTTGCTGCGTCATACTCAGAGTCGGATAACTTTGCAATCTGCTGCAGTGAAGTTGGGAGAATTGGATTCGGGTAAGTTGTTGATTGATAAGGGTAATGAAGTAGCAAAGGATGCTTTGGTTTTTATTCAGTCAAATCCTATTCTTGACAAGACAATGCAGTTGCATTACCTTAAAAATAGGATTTGATTTATAAATACAAAAAGTTTATCAACTTAATCGGGGTTTAAAACCCCACCGTCAATTGGCGTGCTAGTAATTGGTTGGGGTAAAAACCCCATCCAATTACCTCTCCCTCTCTCCCTCACTCCCTCACTCCCTCCCTCTTTATGGCTGAAAGTTTAAATTTTGAAGCAGAATCAACTCTTACTGATAGATATCAAACTACGGTTCCTGAAAATGTACGAAAAGCATTACGCTTGAATAAACGGGACAAAATTCACTACACGATTGAGCCTAACGGCAAAGTCATAATGTCTCGTGCTGAAGTCAAAGATGAAGATCCCGTAATTGGAAAGTTTTTGAATTTTTTAGCTCAAGATATGAGCAAAAATCCTCAAAATATTAAACCAATCAGTTCTGATTTGTTTAACCGAACTCAATCTTTAATTGATGGTATTGAAGTGGTACTTGACGCGCCGTTATCTGAAGAGGATGAATAAGTTTGTCAGATACTCAGCCATTAATAATTAATGGATGGAGCATTTTTGCACATCCCATTTTTTTAGCACGGTATGAAGAGCTTTTAACACAGGTTGAAATTCTGCGTCAAAAATATCCTCAAAATTATCAAAAAAAGAATGCTACTAAACGTTTAGCTGCTATAGCTAAACTTGTATTTGAAGTTATTCCTCAAGATCCAACTCGTAATGAGTATCGTCAAGGAGTTACTTTAGGTGAAGATTATAAACATTGGTTTAGAGCAAAGTTTTTTCAACAATACCGATTATTCTTCCGTTATCACCAAGCAAGTAAAATTATTGTATTTGCTTGGGTAAATGATGAAAATTCTAAGCGAGCTTATGACAGCAAAACAGATGCTTACAGAGTTTTCAGAAAAATGCTTGATAACGAACATCCTCCCGATGACTGGGATACCCTTCTTGAAGAAGCGAAAGCTGCATCTAGTCCTTTAGAAAATAGAAATGAATTTTGAGAGGATTCGGGGATTTAACAGTTAGCAGTGAACAGTTAACAGTTAACACTTAACAGTTAACAGTGAACAGTTAACAGTTACGAGTCTTTTATCTACCTCTTCTACCCCCCTCTACCCCTCTACCCCCTCTCCCCCTCCCTCTTCCAATTGTGATATCTTACAAATATATCCTTTAAGTCCCACATGAAGATGGGTAGGGGGAAATGAATGATTGGAATTTATTTGATTGCGTTTTAAATAATCCAGAACAATTTAATTACCACATTTTTGCACCCGATTATAAAGCATCGATTCTGTATTGGTTTAGTAGAGATGATATTCCTAAACACCAGAAAGCCCGAATCAATTGATGCGGCTAATAAACGAAGTCATCTCAAGATAACTAGGGAGCATCCCAAATGTGTAAAAATATAATTTGTCATTGCGAGCGGAATGAAATGGAGCGAAGCAATCGCAATAACTAGACTTTGCGATGAGCCGCAGCTTCGCTGAATGCTTCATTACGCACTTAGCGACCTTCGCAATGACAACTAAAATTTCGATCAATTTGCCTGCATTGGGATGCTCCCGATAACTAATAAGATTTTTAGTCATCTTTAAGATGACTTTTGCTATTAGACGGGGAATTGCATTCCCCTGCGGTTTTAATAATATTGTCAGATGTAATTTTAATTCAACTCTAAACCTTTTTATTACCTAGCTGCTAACTGAGCTAAGTTATCGCAGCATCTATAATCGTGATTCTGAAAATCGGCTTTTATATACACAAATGAAACTTTATGTATGGCGCACATTTCTTTGAGTTGCTTCCAAAGTTCTACATGAGGTGTTGCTTTTTTCTCGCTGTTTTTCCACCCCTTTGCTTTCCAGCGCTCAACCCAACCTTTATTTATTGCGTCTATTAAGTAAGTATTGTTGTTATGAATAGTGACTTTGCAAGGAAATTTCAGCGCTTTTAACCCTTCAATAGCCGCAACAATATCCATTTTATTGTTTGAGCTATTTTCTAAACTACCTGATAGTTCTTTTCTGCGCCCATTATATAAAAGTACAACGCCGTAGCCACCAGTACCTATTATTGATGAAACACCTCTTGTATACATTGTGATTTCTTTCAATTCGGCCATTATTGTTTAATGTCGCGGTTGTTAATTAATCTTTGTTCTAGCAAAATTGTGCGTTATTCCGCTAAACATCGAGACGTAGCAGTGCTACGTCTCTACAAGTTGGCTGGCAAACAGAAAGATTTAGTAAATTTACGGATTTACTTCAGTAACATCCCAAATCCCCATTTCATCCCTGACATAAATAGTCCGATTTTGCGGCTCTCCCCTCAATCGCAAATGGTCTACTTTTAAGGGTTCAAATAATAACAAACAAAACTTTTCTAAAGGTTTATTTTCATCTGGTTGTTGTGGTGAAAATGCTTCGGGGTTAGCTCTGGTTTCTCCCGGATGCGCCCAAGCAAATTGAATACGAGCGTTATCGGATAAATCTTGCCATGTTGATTCTCTAACTTTCAATAATTCTGATTCTTGATGGTTGGCATCAATAATTATGATGTTTCCAGCAATGCGGAACTGTTCCCGGCTATTTGTAAAATACCAGCATATTTCTCCCGAAAAATTATTTTTAATTTCTGTAATTTTTTCACTGCGAGTATCGGTAATAATTTTTAATTTATTGGTATCTTCTAAAAAACCGCGAAACACCACTGTACGATTAGCAGGAGTTCCATCACTACGGACAGTTGCTAATTGAAAATAGCGCGAATGCGGTTGATTGCGATTCTTTTTAAGAGCATTAGCTAGAAACGAGCGCCAAGGAGCAATAGACATCTTAAGAGTTAGTTGTTAGTTGTTAGTTGATGTTCCACACCCTTTGGCTGAAAGTTATTAATTCACTACTAACCACCAACCAAATTCTTGTAGCGTAATTTCTAAAATTGTGCAGTCTTTTATTGTAATGCTACTTGACGTATAGTCTTAATCTGAGAGAAAAATGATGCGATAAAAATATGGTCAGAGAGCTTGAACGAAAACACCTTGGTGCAGACTTTCCTCAAACAGCGCCTGCTGCAAATCCTGTGTTTTTCAGGACTTACAGCCGTCGTCAACAACCCGAAGGAACGAGAGAATCCTGGAGTCAGGTTTGTGATCGCACTTTAAAAGGTTTAGTTGAATTGGGTAAGCTGACTGAAGATGAAGCTTTACTTTTGGAAGAAATGCAGCGCAATTTGAAAGCTTTACCCAGTGGTAGATGGTTATGGGTGGGCGGTGTGTGATTCGTTGAGTCGAAACGTAGCCTAGAAAGGGGTTTCAACCAATTCTACTACGGGGATGACTCCCATGGTTTTAAGGATTTTGTAGTAAAAGTTAATTATTTTTAACACACTACAAATTACCGAACCTTGACAACTGTATAACCTTGTAGGTGAAAGTCCTACCCTCCAAGCGTGGGAGTGAAAGCATTTCCCCTATCTTGAGACTGATTATCAAAGGGTAAAGCGGGGAAAAACGCTGGTAATACCAAACCATGAGGTAAATCCCAGCAAGCAAGAACACATGGATAACGAAAGTAAAGGTATGTCCGAACGGTCGTAACCCATTAAGCAGCGAAAATAATGGTTGATACGCTGCGGTCAAAAGACACTGAGACGCATGGGAACCTAAAAGTACCTCCATTAAAGGTCACGCCTTCCCGTCTCCGGCTGAGTAGTACCGTCCTAAATGTTCAATTAAAGGTTATACGGAACGAAGTAATCCTGTATTGGCTCTCCAAAAAGGTCGATTTTTGGAGTAGGTATCAGCCACAAGCCCTTACAGGAAGAGATGGAATCAGAAGCTAATGCCTACTTGTAATGAGTAGGATATGCAGACGGATTCCCGATGATTTGGAAGATGGAGTTTTAAGTAGCAATGATTAGGACTAAAACACGGAAGCATCCGATGGTGGTATGGGCACAGGTGAACTGGCGAAAGTTGGAACGCATTGTGTACAAGTTGCAAAAAAGAATCTATCAAGCCGCTCAAAGGGGAGATGTCAAGGCAGTAAGAAAACTGCAAAAGACTCTGTTAAATTCCTGGTCCGCCAAAATGCTTGCGACTCGCAAGGTAACGCAGGATAACAAAGGTCGTATTACTGCGGGTATTGATGGAAAGAAAAATTTATCGCCAAAAGAACGATTAAATTTGGTTGATAACTTAGTAATGGGTTATAAAACCAAACCTACCCGTAGAATATGGATTCCCAAACCTGGGAAGACAGAAAAAAGACCTTTGGGTATCCCAACGATATCTGAAAGAGCTAAGCAAGCGCTTGTGAAGATGGTGATAGAACCCGAGTGGGAAGCCAAGTTTGAACCCAATAGTTATGGTTTTAGACCTGGTAGAAGTTGTATGGATGCCATAGAGGGAATCAAAGTAGCAATCAAGCAAAAAAGCAAATATGTTTTAGATGCTGATATTGCAAAATGCTTTGATAAAATTGACCACGAACAATTGTTAAATAAAATTGGCACTTTTCCAAAAGTCAGGAGACAGATTAAAGCTTGGCTCAAGTCTGGAGTGTGTGACAATGGTTCGTGGTTCCCAACGGATGAAGGAACTCCTCAAGGAGGAGTAATATCACCATTATTGGCAAATATAGCCCTGCATGGAATGGAAAGAATTGTCAAGGATTTTGCCCGTACCTTACCTGGTAAAAAGGCTAATAACGAGAAAGAGATTACTTTGGTTAGATACGCCGATGATTTTGTAATACTTCACCCTAATTTAGATGTAATTACAAAAGCAAAAGCTCTGATAGAAGAATTTATTCAAGAAATAGGTTTAGAACTTAAACCAGAAAAAACTCGTTTAACTCACACACTCTTAGAAGTAGGAGAGGAAAAGCCCGGTTTCAACTTCCTTGGTTTTAATATTCGCCAATATCCAGTAGGAAAATATGCAACAGGAAAAAACCCACATGGTAAACCATTAGGATATAAAACCTATGTAATGCCAAGTCAAGAGGCAATTAAAGCTCACTATCAAAGATTAGCGTTTGAGATTGATAAGTTTAAATCCTGCAAATCTCAGGTAGAACTAATCAAACGATTAAATCCAATTATTACTGGATGGAGTAACTATTATTCAAAAGTTAATAGCGCTCAAAAATTCAAGAAGCTCGACAACCTCTTAACATTAAAATTAATTGCGTGGGCTAAATCTAGACATCATCACAAGTCAATCAAAAAGGCGATTAGGAAATATTTTGGCACTAAAGGCAAATCCAATTGGGTATTTAAAACAATCGAAAATGGTAAGTCAATTTGTCTTGCTTATCACGAAGATTTTCATATTCAAAAATTTGTCAAAGTAAAAGGTGAAGCTAGCCCATACAACGGTAATTTGACTTACTGGGCTACCCGTATGGGTAAAAGCACCGAACTACCAACAAGAGTTGCTAAATTGCTTAAAAAGCAAGCAGGGAAATGTACAGAATGTGGTATGTACTTCAGGGATGAAGACGTAATGGAAGTAGACCATATCCTACCTCGCTCTCAAGGAGGTAAAGATAACTACAAAAATTACCAATTACTACACCGTCACTGCCATGACATCAAAACTAAACGAGATGGTACTTATGACAAAAGTCAAATCATTGAGGAGCCGTGTGATGCGAAAGTATCAAGCACGGTTCTGGAGCCGAGTTACGTTGGTGACAACGTAGCTTAGGGTAATACAAATTGGCTGGAACAACCGAAAAATTATTCCGGTGCTTATAACTGTACTTCCACAAACGTCATTGACTGGGATGCTTTCGGGTTAATGATGGACCTCGCAATGATGGGCTGCGGTACGGGAGCAATTTTAGAACCGAAATATATTAATCAATTACCTACTATCCGCAATCGTTTAAACGTGAAAGTGGAAGGTGATATTGGAAAAACTATAGCTAACGACCGTCGTGAATTTACGGAAACTAAAGTAGAAGGAAATCGCGCCACTATTTATGTGGGAGATAGTCGTCAAGGTTGGGTTAAGTCCTATCAAACTCTGTTAGAACTTTCTACTAATGAAGGTTTTAATGGAGAAGTTGAGGTAACGGTTGATATCAGCGATATTCGTAAAGCTGGGGAACCATTACAAGGTTTCGGTGGTATGGCTAATCCGGTGAAGTTACCGGGACTTTATCAGCGCTGTGCTGGGATTCTGAATAAAGCTGTTGGCAGAAAATTGACTTCGGTTGAATGCTGTTTGTTGATTGATGAAGCGGCAGTGTGTATAGTCGCAGGAAATATTCGCAGATGTATCGCGTACGGGGCAAGGGTTTCAGCCATTGATGGCATGAAGGAAATTCAAGATATTCAGGTGGGGGATTTAGTTTTAACTTCGTCTGGAGAATACCGTCCTGTAGTTAATAAATTTATTCAAGGTAAGCAAAAGGTTGTAGAAATACGTACCCCCATAACCTCGATTCGCTGTACTGCAAACCATCGCGTTGCTGTATACGATGGGTTACGCTCCTATAAGTGGAAATATGCTGGTGAATTACAGCCAAAAGACCGACTTATTTCAGTTCCTCATCAAAAAGGTGCTGACTGTGCTGGTATTGATTATGCTTGGTTAGTTGGGTTCTATATAGGAGACGGTTACGCTAATAGAAGGTATACAGGACAGTCGGAAGTTGTTTTTGCTCTCTCTAAATCTAGGCTTGAAGGTAAGCTTGGTGAAAAATGTCTTCGTATATTGCAAAGTCTTG
>JBCBPQ010000212.1:0-13205 GCA_039820645.1 Cyanobacteria bacterium J06633_8
CTTTTGACCGCGATATTGAGCTGGTCGCAAATTGCTAATAGCTCTTTATTTTCCAAATTCAATTCCTTTGATAATTCGTAAATTCTGACTTTGCCGTTGTTCATCCACTCTTCCCCTATAATTTACAGTTTTAACGGATGGCTGCCAGCTTTTGCGACATCTCCATCCTTTGTTTACTGTGTAACGGTTGCCATTTTCAATTTGAAAAGGTTCCTCCTGAGAAAGGAAAGAGAGATGTATCCATTGGAAAGCTGGCATCTCCAAGCCTGTCGCCATTTTGGTTAATGCTCGAATGCCATGCATGAGCGTTACCAAATGCCGATATTTAATTTTTTGTTTTGTTGATGTTCCTGTTGGGTTTAACACACGATTTGCCTACAATGACTAAGTAAAAGCAAGTGCCCTTATTGCCCAAAATAGGCATGTGTCAATACTCATTTATAATTCTCCGTGGCACTAACCTTCTTTACTAAAAGATAATTTAATCAACATAGAAGAACGCATACTCACCAATCTCATCTTTACTATTTGTTAAAAGTACCCCCTATCTAAGTTGAACAAGTAAAAATTACTTGATTGTTAATTTTTGCCACAATCTCGTATATAGCATTTCTGGAACTGGTGTACGTAATGCCCGTCCTAGCTTATTTTTCTTTTGAGCAAGGCTAAGGCAACTTGGATTCGGACAAATATAGGCAGAACGCCCCATACCCCGATCTAATTGTACCTTTCCTGAAGGAAAGACGCGGACAATCCGCCAAAACTCACTTTTTAAACTGACTTTTCGACAGCTAATACAACGCCTCCAATTTGGTTTCATAGAGTTACTATTAGATTTCAATAATCGTCATTAAAATATCAACTAATACATAATTGGATTCTCGGACTCTGACTCCTCCTCGTTCTCATCTAATAATGAAGTTTTGGGTAGTTCTGAATTAATTGGCTGATTTCCTACTAACTTGTCTTCTGCTGATTTCTCGACTTCGAGTTCTTCAAATTCTTCAAATTCTTCAAATTCTTCAAGTTCTTCAAGCTCTGCTGCGTGTTGTGCCCTTGCTGCTGCAAATTTTGTATCTTCTGCTTCAAAATCGTACTTGGCTTTATCCTTAATGTCTATTTTCCAACCAGTAAGTCTAGCAGCTAAACGAACGTTTTGTCCTTCTTTTCCTATTGCTAAACTTAATTGATCTTCAGCTACGAGTACATGAGTTTGTCTGGTTTCTGGGTCCATTAATCGCACATCATCAACCCGTGCTGGACTTAAAGCGTTAGCGATATAGGTTGCTGGATCTGGTGACCAACGAATCACGTCTATTTTTTCACCACGTAATTCATTGACTACTACTTGAATTCTTGAACCTCTAGCTCCAATACAAGCACCAACTGGGTCAACGTCCCGGTCTAAAGTATCTACAGCAATTTTTGTTCTTGGTCCTACGTAAGAAGATGGAGGATTGGCTTCCCGGGCAACGGCAACAATTCGTACTACTTCGTCTTCAATTTCTGGCACTTCGTTGGCAAACAGATACACAACTAAACCGGCATCGGCTCTAGAAACGAGCAATTGCGGTCCTCGCTGTTGACCCCGAGAAACCTTTTTCAGATACACTCTAAAAGTGGAGCCAATACGGTAATTATCATTGGGCAGTTGCTCGCGTTTGGGTAATTCTGCTTCTACTTCTGGCTGACCAAACCCACTGGTCACAGCCATAATCACCGATTGTCTTTCAAACCGCAATACTCTTGCTTGCAATACTGTTGCTTCTAAATCTTGAAACTCTTCCTGAATTAATTGTCGCTGCTGGTCGCGCAATTTTTGCGATAGCACTTGTTTAGTTTGCATCGCTGCCATGCGACCAAATTCTTTTTTATCGGGAGTTACATCTACAACTACTTCTTGTCCTACAAGTTGCGCGGCATCATCACCAAGTTCGTCTACGATTTCTTGAACGTCCTCAAGGGCAATTTGATGGTCGGAATTTGTGACTTCTTCAACTATCGTTTTAGTCGAAACAACGCGAAATCCTTCATCGTCAATATCAAGTTCTACTTCAAAATTTTCAAAGTAATCTTCATCAAATTGTTTGCGGTCTAAATTTTGAGCCCGACGATAGCGCTCATAACCTTTAAGTAGTGCTTCTCGAATTGCCGATTGCACGGCGAGACGCGGTAAATTCCGCTCTCGACTTATACTTTCAATCAATTCTTTTAATCCAAGTAGTTTAAGCATTGACATACATCGTTCTCCTTAATAATCGCAAAAATACCTTATTTAGAGATAATAAATAGGCTGCGTGCAAAAAATTGACGGCTGATTGCTAAAAAGAATGGTTAATTATTGATTGAACAATCTGTCTTAACCATTAATTACTTCGCTCTTTTAGCAAAAAAACCGCTCTTCTTCACGCCCGCAAAAAGTAAAAAGCAGTCCTGGTTTGAATTAGTCTCCTTATTTAATCGCGTTCTTCGTCTAATTGCACGTAAGTAATTTTTGAACGGGGAATTTCGATTACGCGACCCTTTTGATTTAAGTAAACGCTTTTTTCATCTCGGCGAACCAGTTTACCATTTAATTCGGAGTGTCCTTGATGGGGTGAAGAAGTGCAAATTTTAACCGGGAATCCTTTAAAAGAAATGAATTCCCGGTCAGTTTGCAATTGCTGGGGAATACCAGGGCTAGACACTTCCAATACATAGGCATCCGGAATTATTGAAGCTGCATCCAAACTTGCTTCTAAATTACGGCTCATACGCTCGCAATCATTCAAACTAGTATCCGTTAGAGGATTGCGGATGTCTACTCGCAATACTGGTGGGCTTTGATTGGTATGAAAAACCACTTTCACGACCTCTAGTTCAAGGTCTTTTGCTACTGGTGTCGCTAAGTCAACGATTTGGGGAACTAAAGGATGAGTCATGTGGCAATTCCAACAAAAAAAGTGGGCTATCACCCACTCCCTGCGATAAAAATATCTTCCAAGAAGTCTTGCAACGAACTGTAAAATAGCTCGTTCCTAATTTGAGTTTAGCGCATTTTTTCAAAATGCTTGCAGCAAAAAATGTACAATTACTCGTTTCTAGTTTGATAAGGATAAGCTTTCTGGCTAATTCTCCTATCAGTTAATAAGGGATGCGAGACTCCTGAATGCAAATTTCTTGTTTGTTCGAGAATTTGCTCGACATCTTCTTCTGATAGCCTTTGAACGTAATTAATTTTGATTTCTTCCAAGAAGTCGATTAATAAGTTTTGTATTTCTGAAAGTACTTGCTTTTTTTGAATTTCGGTAGCCAAAGATTCTGAGAAACTTTTTACTAATTGACTTGAGAGTTTTGCCGAAACCGGATCTTCTGCTGCCGAAACCAAGGCTTGATAGAGATTTGTCGCAATGCTCGTCGCTAACTGTTGACTTAACTGACTTTGCATTTGCCCAAATCCGGGTAAATTGCGTAAATTTTGATAAATTGGAGATTGGTGAAAGGCGCTATCTATATTGTGTTGTAAAAGTGCAATTATTTCCGGTTGGATTTTTGGCATTACTTGGTGAATAATCGTTTGTACAAAAATTCCTGCCAAGGCTTCTATTTCATTGACATTATTAATATCTATATAGGGACTCAAGGTTTGACTTTGTTGCAGCCAGCGAGTTAAGTCTCCCCGCTTGACTGAACTTTGAGTTTGATTTATGACTCGTACTACTACTATCTGGGTTATTTCTTCGGCAAAATTAGCTACAATTCCTTGTTGAGCTTGATGCCGCAGGCTTTGTAAATTTAATAACTCTGCTTTTTCTAAACGAAACAATACAGGTACGATTCGCAACCAACGCCAAACAGGTAGCACTAAAAATAGATCGTACCAATGCCATAAAATCGCATTTAACCAGCTAAATCCAGGATGGCGGCGTTTTACGTAATAACTACGTGCCAATAATATAAATACAAATAAAATTACGAACGGTAAATCAATAATCCAAAATCTATCTATAAATTCCCCATTTTCACCAATATTTCGATAGTAGTTCGTAGCTATTAATGGTTTAATTTTTTTATTAAAAAATTTTAACTCTTTATCTAAACCCTCTTGCAATAAATGCTCTTGAGTCCAAAAAATAGAAAAAGCGCGTTTTGAAGATTCATTATCTATATGTTCGCGCATTCGATTTTTTATTTTCTCTAGAGTACCGCTTTTTGAAACAGCTGCAAATGGATTATTCTCTATCATTTCTACGCTAAAGTTGCGTAATTCTTCTAACTTTTCTACCGATTCTGCTGAGATTTTTTTTGTTTCCCCCACAAGAGATTCTAATTCTTCTACAGTTCTCAAATAATTTTCAGTTTCCCTATGGGGCTCAATTCCTTTAATAGGGTCATATATTTCTTGAATAAACGGCAAGTTACGTAAATAAAAATCACGCCACCCAATGTAAGTAATATTAAATAATACCAATCCTATATTTATCGTAGCCGTAAGCGCTATCAATCTTTCAAACCAAAGTTTTTTCTTTTTTATAGGTTTTCTATTTACCATTTTTATTCAGTGCTTCCACATGTTTTTTACTTGACGTAAAGTATTATATTTAATCAATAGCTATGATTCTAGAATATTTATTACAAGGTAAAATGCATTCTTATATGTGTATTTTTCATCACTCAAAAAATACGTATGAAAAAAACAATAAACTTATTTATAAAAGTTTTTCAAGATACATCTATAGGGAGATGACAAAAATATTTATAGCTATGCATTTAAAATAATTACAAAAAAAATTAATTAAGAAAAAAATGATTAATAATTAAGGAAAAAATTGATAAAAATAGCTTAAATAAATTTAAAATGCAGCTGTACGGCTTAAAAATACTTCCATTTTTAATGACTCGGAGTTTTAATCATGTGGTGTGAGTTTAGCAATAAGAATATCAGTGTAGTAGCTGCCTGCATAATTGTCAGTGGTGTAGCCGTTTCAAATACAGTTTTTGCCGCTCGTCAGCGTAATTATACTCCACGAGAATTTCGTTCCGTTTTGTACGGATTGGGATACAACGTGAGAGTTTCGGAAGCCCCCTTGACAGATGCTCAAACAAGAAAAGCAATCCGCGAATTTCAGCGAGGATACAAAATAGGAGTTGATGGTGTCGCAGGACCAGAAACTCAAAATTTTGCAGCCGAAATTATTAAAAGTCTCAAGTACAACTTAAATTTGGTTGCTAATCCCGATCCAAAGTTAACTATCAATCAATTTTACGGACCAAGAACCCAAGAAGTAGTTAAGAAGTATCAGGAACAGTTAGAACTCGAACAAAGTGGAATCGCCGATTTAGCTTTACGACAAAGACTAGATCGGCAAGCAAAAGAGAAGCCAGGAGAACCAACACCAACAACAACACCAACCCCAAACCCAACCCCCACACCAGAACAAACACCATCACCAACAGCAACCCCAGAAGTTACCCCAACTCCTGTGATACCGGAAGCAACACCAACACCAACACCGACACCAGAAGTAACACCAATACCAACACCAACCGCCACACCAGAAGCAACGCCATCACCAACAACAACCCCGGAAGTTACCCCAACTCCCGTTATACCCTCACCAACTCCTACCCCATCCCCTGACGATCAAGAGGAAGCGACACCAGTTCCTACACCTACCAAATCACCATAGAAGTATTGGTCATCGGGCATAGGATATTCAGCATCCCAAATATAGCGGTTTTCACTTGGGTGCAATACAGTCTGAACCTCACCCCTTCCCCTCTCCTTACTAAGGAGAGGGGAGTCGGTCGGACGGGGTGAGGTCCTTCTTTGTATTCTACTCAACCGAAAACTGCTATAATTAGGAGTTTGTAGCAAGTAAATTACCAAGTTGCTACAAACTCTCCTTCCTCCTATACCGCTCCTTCTTAACCGTTAGGTTCTTCCATAGGTCTACCTTTGGGAACCGGAAGCATTGGACGACGGTCATCATAAGGCATTGGGATGTACTGCACCGAAGGTCTTCCGCCTTGTGATTGCGGGTACAACTCCATCAGGTCGTAGACTATTCGGGGCAGTCCAACTGTAACGGGCAGCCCCATTTCCGTTGCTTCTTCTACTGTTACTGGGTAATCGTGGGTTACTTGTCCGCTTGTCAAAGCTTGAATAATGTTTTCGATATTTTCCGGTTTAACTTTTTGCTTGGGAATGCAATCTTGGAGTAAAGTCCTGACAAAGCGCTGTACTTGCTTCATGGCTTTGCGCGATAGGTCAGCCATAATCAAGGTTTGGTCGTCAACTTCACCGATAGGTTTATCTTCAACAACTTTAATGATACTCGCAGCCGGATAATTACCAAGTTGGGGATCTACTGGTCCTAAAACCGCATTTTCGTCCATAACAATTTCATCGGCTGCAAGAGCCAGCATTGTACCTCCACTCATCGCATAATGAGGTACAAAAACGGTAACTTTGGCTTGATGACGAATTAAAGCTCTAGCTATTTGTTCTGTTGCTAACACCAAACCACCAGGAGTATGCAAAATTAAATCAATTGGAAGATCTGGTGGAGTCAAACGAATTGCCCGAAGAATTTTTTCAGAATCTTCGATAGTAATGTAGCGTGAAATTGGTACTCCCAAAAAACTGATAGACTCTTGACGATGAATGAGTAGAATTACTCTACTTTTACGTTTTTGTTGAAACTCATCAATACTACTGAAGCGACGATACTCCATTTTACGCTTCTGCCAAATCGGTTGTATGGAAGAAAGCAGTAGAAAAATCCAAAATAGATCAAAAATATCAAAATTCATAAAGCAAAGTGTGAGATTTAATTATTTACCGAAGCTTTGGAGTCTAAAGCCTCCCCTTCTAGGGGGATATTTACTATTTGTTTTGATTATGCCCATGTGGTAGCATAATAAAATGTTAATTTTAGAAATGAAGATACAAGCAAATCTTGCTCAATATGATGCGATGAATGAAGCTATAAGAACGGCACAATTCATACGTAATAAAGCACTGCGTTATTGGATGGATAATAAAGACGTAGGGAAATACCAGTTATCAGCATACACTAAAGTACTAGCTGAGGAATTTTCTTTTGCTAACAAATTAAATTCAATGGCAAGACAAAGTAGTGCTGATAGAGCTTGGGCTGCCATATCTCGTTTTTATGCAAATTGCAAAAATAAAGTTCAAGGTAAAAAAGGATTTCCTAAGTTCAAAAAGCATTCTCGCTCGGTTGAATATAAAACTACAGGTTGGAAACTATCTGAAAACAGAAAGCATATAACTTTCACTGACAAAAATAATATTGGTAGAGTCAAACTAAAAGGCACGAGAGATTTGAGTTGGTATCATATTAAACAATTCAAACGTGTACGAATAGTTAGACGTGCTGATGGTTATTACTGTCAGTTTTTAATTGATACCGACAATCGAGAGAGAGTTGAACCAACCTATTCTGAGATTGGTTTAGACGTTGGCTTGAATTACTTTTATACAGATGATAAAGGGAATCAAATTGAAAATCCTCGGTTTTATCGACAAGGTGAAAAAGCTCTTAATAGATTAAATCGAAACAAGTCCAGAAAGTATAGAAAGAATCAGAAACCACAATCAAACAATTACCACAAGGCTAGAAAAAGATATGCCATTAAGCATCTTAAAATAAGTAGGAAGCGTAAAGATCATGCCGTAAAGTTGGCAAGGTGCGTAATCACATCTAATGATGTAGTAGCCTACGAAGATTTAAGAATCCCAAATATGGTGAAAAATCACAATTTAGCTAAATCAATAAATGATGTTGGTTGGTATCAGTTTAGAGCGTGGTTAGAGTATTTTGGGTACAAGTTTGGAAAGATAACAATTGCCATCCCACCTCAATATACTTCTATTAATTGCTCAGGCTGTGGAGCAAAAGTCAAAAAAACTTTAAGTAGCAGAACTCATAAATGTCAATGTGGCTGCATCTTAGATAGAGATGAGAATGCAGCTAGAAATATTCTTTCATTAGGACTAAGTACCGTAGGGCATACGGGATCTCAAGCTTGGGGAGATGAAACCTCTATTTTGGCTGGTGAAAACCTGTCTGGGTAAGTTTCTTCTGTGAACCAAGAATCTCCGCTCGTTTACGGCGGAGAGTGTCAAGTGATTCATTCTCACAATTTTTGCTCAATTGGATGTCTATCCCAAGAAACAGTTATCACCACTTAAGAGTTATCAATCAGCTTAATAATTATTAAAGTTTACAAATAATTTTAATACTTAATTTTTTATGATTTTTCACCATAATTTAAAACGAAGGAAGAAGAAAGAGCCGAAGTTGGCTGGAACTGTGATAGGGATTTGACTCTAACCCAATTATTACAGGGTATGACAGCTATAAATTAAACTCATAATTAGAGGCGAAATAGTTGATATTGCTGAGCTAATATACTTCCAATTAGTAGTTAGAGATAGCACCAGTTGGATATTTACTTTGATATCCACACTAATTGCGATCGCGTTACGTTAATCATCAATCGCTACTTTTAGAATTTCTCTCCATCATTGGATGCAACAGGAAAGCCTACCTTAAACTAGTGTATGAGAGTGTAATTATTGACTCTTATGCCAAGTCATGATATTTCAGTATTCTTTTTTTGGAGTAGATAAAAATGAGCGGGTTCATTGCTGGTTTACTTATTGTCGCTTACGTTGGCGGTGTTTGGAAGTTTTGGACTGGATTTAGAAGAACTAATTTCAGCAACAGCTTAACAAATCGCCTTGTTTTATCTTTGTTATGGCCAGCTTGCTTTGTTGGTAGTAAATCTTATCGTAGAAATTTTACAAAAGCCCTCAAAGGCTAAGTTTATTTTGATGTTTCCACACAGTATATCAGGAGACAAATAAAATTGTCAGAGAAAATAGAATGTCTGGCAATTTTTTTATTAGATAGCTAGTACTGCCTTTAGGAAGTAATAAGTAAGAAGTAAGAAGTAAGAAGTAAGAAGCAGTAATCGAATTGCTTTTATATCAACGCTTTTAGTTATTTTATTGACAGCTATGTCTATTTTATGACAAGGCATATTGATAAAATCCCATGTCTATTCTAAATATAAATACTGATTTTGCACTTATTCAGTATTTTTAATTACTGATAAAATTTAATTACTAATCAACAATTAATTCCAACGTTGTTTCTTATTTGCTCTTCCCTCTTCCTTTACGAAATATTATACCCGCTACAATCAAGTGCTGATGTTGTTGTGTGGGAAATATTTTTCAGAGCAACAAGTTCAATTTCTCCTTTTTGATTACGTATAAAGCCATTAGCTTCTATAATATGAGGCTGATTTAGAATTTGAGTAGTTTTAACAGTATTAGTACTCTGCTGAGGATGTTTTACAAAATTAAAAGGTTCCGACCAAGTGCTAATCGAATTCAACCACTGAGTGGGGTTATGAGGTATTCCACCCCTTCCAATAACAACAAACTTATTTTTACCTTGATTAGAACATCCCTTCTTCACTTTTTGTGAAGGATTTATCAAATCTACGGGTAACTCGACTAAACCAGAAGCAGGGTCAATTCCAAAATTATTGATTTCTACCGTACCATTAACACCAAACTGAGAACTCGCAGAAATATCGCTTTCATCAGTTGATTGTTGGCGAAATTTCAAACCAAAAATACCTTGAGTTGTAATATCAATATTACCCCCATCTCCATCAACAGCATTGGCAATGATATCGCTGTTTTCAAAACCTGCAATGACCGCAGAATCAATGATAATATTACCACCTTGAGAAGCATCAGTAGCATTAGTTGTGATAGAACTTCCCCCTTGTAAAAGCACAAGTTCGTTAATATCAAGATTAATATTACCCTGTTGACCACCATTTACTTCGGCCTTGATTCTTCCACCACTATCAATGAGAAGATTGTTTGCTGTTAAATTAAGATTACCTGCTTCCCCTAAACCTTGATTACTAACGTTAATTTCGGCTCCATTGCGGATGCGAATGCTCTCGGTGGTAATGTTAACTGAACCAGCTGCAAAATCATTTTTAGATAAAGCTGAAATTTGACTGGGTAATTGTTGTTCTGATAAATCACCATTCACATCAATACTGCGAGCATTAATAGAAATATCTCCTGCATTCCCTTCTCCCAAAGTATTCGCAGCGATAGAACCTCCGTCAAAAACGCGCAAATTGTTAGCTACGATATCTATATTCCCACCATTACCACTAGCAGATAGCTCCACCGTACTATCAATACCGCTACGAATAGATGATTTATCTGTAATTGAATTGCTAACCTCGACGTTGTTGGCAATAATCGTAATATTACCAGCATTACCCGAACCCAAAGTACCGCTGGTAATACTTCCTCCATCATTGATTTGTAAATTAGGAGTTTCTACAATCAAGCTTCCTCCGTTACCAGTAGACTCAAATTCAGTACTTACCAATAAACCGCTATACAATACATCAACTTCATCGTCCAGTTCGGGGTTTGAAAATATTTTATTACCTGATATTGATATTGACTCAGATGCATTAATCTTTAAATTTCCAGAATTACCTGAATCAAAAGTTCCACTGCTAATTTGTCCACCGTTAGTTAACTCAAGACTATTCACTTCTATATTTGTATCTCCAGCATTACCAGAACTATATGTATCTGAGCTAATAAAACCACTATTATTAACTGATAATTCTTCTGCTGTAATTACTACATTTCCACCATTACCCGAATCGAAGGTATCCGAACTAATATAACCATCATTATCAACGGATAATTTGTTTGCTGTAACTACTACATTTCCACCATTACCCGAATCGAAGGAATCTGAACTAATATAACCATCATTATCAACGGATAATTTGTTTGCTGTAACTACTACATTCCCAGCATTACCCGAATCGAAGGAATCTGAACTAATAAAACCATCATTATCAACGGATAATTTGTTTGCTGTGACTACTACATTCCCAGCATTACCCGAATCGAAGGAATCCGAGCTTATATCAGCACTGTCACTAATAAATAAATTTTGAGCATTAATAGTCGTATCTCCCCCATTTCCTTCTCCGGAGGTAGAAGTTTGGACTATTGATGAGTCAACAACAGTCAGTTGCGGAGTTTCGATGGCTATATCTCCCCCATTTCCCGTACCTCCAAGTTCAACTAGACTGTGTATTCCAGTTAGAAATGGGATATTCTTGTTTCCAATTACAGTTAAAGACTCAGAACCTCGGATGGAAACTAATCCACCGTTTTCTGTTCCTAGTGTATTTCCTAAAACTACCGAGTCTTCGACAATGGAAATTTTTTGTCCTTGAATCTGAATATTTCCTCCACCTTCTCCACTTACTTCTACTGATGCAGCTTTTTCAAGACTAATATTGCCAAAATCTAGGATATCTTTGTATTCATTTGTAAATCCATCTGAGGTCGGAATCAGTTCTACTCTCGCAGAATTCGCCACACTACCTAACTCTATATGTCCTCCCCGAGCAGTTAAATTTCCTCCTTGTAGGGAAATATCACCACCAATTAAAGCTAGAGTTTTACCATCCGGAACTTGTAAACCTACAGGTCTAGCATCCCTTATGAAAGAAGAGCCGGAATCATCTATGATTAACTGATGACCGCTTCCTTGTACTTCTATTTTTCCTGGATTATTACCAAATTGGATTCCTAAAGGAACGTTGATACTTAATAAAGGTGGTTCCTCTAGACTATTTACACTGAATTCAATACCGTTTTCAAATAAAATACTTTCAGCAGTTGTCGCAAAAAATGAGCCACCAATATTTAAAGCAGCATTCTCACCAAATATAATTCCCGCAGGATTAATTAAAAATAAATTGGCATTACCAGAAGCTTTGATTAACCCATCAATGGACGATATATTTCCACCTGTTACTCGATTAATAATATTAACCACATCGGTGGAATTATTGAAAATAGCCGCACCACCTCTAGGAATAGAAAATTCTTTGAAGCTGTGAAATAGATTATTCCCTTTTTGAATGCCGTTTAAAATATTAAAATTATCACCATTCTTATTTATTGTTGTATTAGTGCTTCCATCAGATGTGACTTGAGAAGATGCTGGTAAAATCATCCCCAAGGTTAATAAGCCACTTATCAATCCAGGTAGAAATGCAGTTCTCTTCATTTTTAAATCAATTTTCTATCATCTGGAGTTATAGTTCCCTAATCGTGGCTGATTTTAACAATAATCAAAAAAAGGAGTAGGGAATAGGGAGGAGGAAGCAATTAATTAGTAATAATCAATGATTGAATTGCCTTTATATCTAAGGATTTTTTAGTTATGCATTTGATAAGCTTGTTTATTTTATGACAACGTATATTTATAAAACCGGGAATTTTTCTAAATACAAATACTGGTTTTGCACTTTTAAAGTATTTTTGGTCACAAAATAATTTATTTTGCTAATCAAAAATCAATAATGGCAATATTTTTAAAGTGTATTGTTAAATAAATTATAATTTTCAACTTAAATAAAATCAAAAAATTAATATTCCGAGCAATGTCAAACTTAAACGCTTACATTACTTTGTTTGGGATTGCTTCTTACAGTTGTTTGCAATTTAATCATTAAACCTATTGAGCGAAAAATAATTGTGTTTATCCAAATATGGTGATTTGCCAATCGCACTGATTACTATTAAAAGTAAAATTTATTCAACAATATCGTAATAAACCTGAGAATTTTTATAAGCTTCCACAGAAATAATCGATAAATCTCGTTTGTAGCTAAACTCAGAATAAAGTTACAAACAACAGACTTTTATAACTAATCTTTGGATTATCACAGATGCTTCAGACAAATTAGTACTGTAGAAATTAATTAATCAGCCCGGAATTAAGAAAAGGCACGTTGTAGTCATTCTCAGATAAGCAGATTATAAAGAACTTCTATAACTAGCCATCGGGATATACCCCATCACAAAGCCCAGTCAATTATGATTGGGCTTTTGGCATGGAATCTTCCCAAAATGTATTTTCTCCACCAGGGAAGCGAAACTGCATTATTCTTCCAATTGCTGGAACTATAACTGCTTCTACTTGGGAGTTGCTCAAAATATAGGAATCTGACCAACCTTGATAATTGATTTTTTTGATTGTCATTTTTTCTGAAATATTGACGTTAACTATTAAATAGCAAATAACAGTGAAAAACAATCCCAAAGAAAATAA
>JBCBPQ010000213.1:0-13139 GCA_039820645.1 Cyanobacteria bacterium J06633_8
CGAAATTACCTTCTCACCTATCAATAGTGTTCGCAAACCAGATAAATCAATAACTGCTAACTGATAACTGTTCACTGATAACAGTTATCAGTGAACAGTTATCAGTGAACAGTTATCAGTTAGCAGTTATTGATTTATCTGGTTTGCGAACACTATTGATAGGTGAGAAGGTAATTTCGTTGAACAAAAGAAATAGTTATAATTTTAAATTCTTGTTAAATATGGTAATGCAAGCCCATCTAATAAAAAATACCTATAAAATAAAGCTTCTGTGGGATAGGTAAAGCCATGCAAATTCTATAAATGATATGCGAAACAGCTTAACTTAGGTTTACAAAAAAGTCATTTCCTGAGTATATTTCCTGAGTGTATGCAATAAAAATTATCCAATCCGCAAAAAGGAGAAAAGATGCGATTATCAAAAATGTTATTTGTTACTCTTAGAGACGATCCAGCCGATGCTGAAATCCCCAGTCATAAATTATTAGTCCGTGCTGGCTATATTCGTCGTATCGGTAGCGGTGTATATGCTTATCTTCCTTTGATGTGGCGGGTTTTGCAAAAGGTGTCTCAGATTGTTCGCGAGGAAATGAACGCAACTGGGGCACTAGAATGTCTTTTACCTCAAATACAACCTGCGGATTTATGGAAAGAATCGGGACGTTGGGATACTTATACTAAGGCTGAAGGTATCATGTTTTCTCTTACTGACCGTCGCGAGCAACAATTAGCACTCGGCCCCACCCACGAAGAAGTAATTACTACTGTTGCACGGGATACGATTCGCTCTTACCGCCAGCTACCAGTGCATCTTTATCAAATTCAAACTAAATTCCGCGATGAAATTCGTCCCCGCTTCGGTTTGATGCGCGGTAGAGAATTTATTATGAAGGATGGCTATTCTTTCCACGCTTCGGAGGAAAGCTTGAAAAAAACTTATCAAGATATGTATCAAGCTTATAGCAATATGCTGCGTCGCTGTGGCTTGGAATTTCGGGCTGTAGAAGCGGATTCTGGTGCCATCGGCGGCTCTGGTTCAACTGAGTTTATGGTTTTAGCGGAAGCTGGAGAAGATGAAGTTCTCTATACCGAAGATGGAAAATATGCTGCAAATGTAGAAAAAGCTGTTTCCTTGCCTGCCGATGCTGAAGCTTCCAACTTTACTACTTACGAAAAGGTAGAAACCCCTAAAACTGAGACAATTGAGAAACTTTGCAAAACTCTTGAATGTTCTCCCACTCAAATCGTCAAGAATGTTCTTTATCAAGCTGTTTATGACAACGGTACGACTGTATTAGTTTTAGTGAATATCCGAGGCGATCAAGATGTTAATGAAGTTAAGTTATATAACGAATTAACTAAATTAGCTTCTACTTATGATGCAAATACTATTCTTGCTTTAGAGGTACCCAGCCCGGAAGCACAGGAAAAATGGGCGGCGAAATCTTTACCTTTGGGTTATATTGCGCCAGATATTGCTGACGACTATATTAAATCCTCTAAAGAAGTTAATCCCAAGTTTTTACGCTTTGTAGATAAAACCGCAGTTGATTTAAAGAATTTTGTTACAGGTGCCAACGAATCCGGTTATCACGTAGTGGGTGCAAACTGGGGAGAACAATTTGAATTACCGGATTTAGTCGTAGATATACGCACGGCAAAAATTGGCGATCGCTCCCTTCACGATCCAGGTCAAACTCTAGAATCTGCCAGAGGTATAGAAGTTGGACATATTTTCCAATTGGGTAACAAATATTCCAAAGCTATGGGAGCAACTTATACAACCGAGCAAGGTAAAGACGAAGCTTTGGTAATGGGTTGTTATGGTGTAGGTGTTTCGCGAATGGCTCAAGCTGCTGTAGAACAATCTTACGACAAAGATGGAATCCAATGGCCCGTTGCAATTGCTCCTTACCATGCAATTGTGACTATTCCCAATATTAAGGATGAGAAACAAGTAGAAGTCGCCGAACAACTTTACGCGGAACTAAACCAAGCAGGTATTGAAACCCTCCTCGACGATAGAGGCGAACGTGCGGGAGCCAAATTCAAAGATGCTGATTTGATAGGTATTCCTTATCGGATTGTCACAGGAAGGGCAATTACAAACGGTAAAGTTGAAGTTGTTGAACGAAAAAGTAGCGATTCTTACGAAATTGCCATCGATGAAGTTGTATCTACTTTAAAGCACAAGATCAAAGATGAATTATGAGCTTTGCAGTTTGCTCCATCGAGGATTGAAAATCCTGGGGAATTAGCAATCAATCTGAGTATATTTGGATGGTGCGTTGCGCTTCTTGACAACGCACCCTATGAGTATATAAGTATCAAGTTTTATAAATTATCTTTAATTATAAACATGGAATTCATTTCCTTTTTGCTCTCGGGATTGCTAGGATTTATTACTCCTACTGGAGTTGTAGTAGACAAGGTTGCGGAAAATGCGATTCGTTCTCAATTTAATGATGTAGAAAAATTACGAGTACGTGTAGAACACTCACCTACTCATCAATTATTACAAGGAAACATTAAAAAAATTAGAATTGCGGGGCGTGGTTTCAAGTTAAAAGAGTACAATTTTCGGATTGATGCTTTGGAATTAGAAACTGATGATATAGCTTTTTCACCAAATAATATTCAAAAAGGAAAACTCAAATTACACCAGCCCCTAAAAGCCGGTATTAAGTTAATTTTTACTCCAGCAGATATAAATAAACTATTACAATCCCCTGATATATTAGCTTTATTGCCCAAACTAAAGCTTAATTCAAAAGACTACATAAATATAGACAATCGTGCTGTATATAAGTTTGCGAATCCGCAATTTAACTTTTTAGATAATAATAAGTTATTTTTTCAAGTTGAATTACGTTCGGAAAAAGACAAAAAACCTTTGTTAATAAAGGTAGAGACGGGAGTCAAAATTAAAAAAGGTAGACAAATCCAGTTAATTGAAACAGTGGTAACTGTAAACCAGGAACAAGTTGCGCCACAATTCGTTGAAGGAATTGTAAAAAACCTTAATCAAAGACTAGATTTAAGTAACTTGGAAGGTGATGGACTTTTAATACGAATTCTAAAATTGAATATAAAACCGTCCCAATTAGAAATCGCGGCTTTTGTGCAAATAAAACCCTCCTCCCCCTTTGTAGAAAATCCCCTTTCCCCATCAGCGTTATCTACCAAGCCCCTCACACAGGTTCAGGTACTATCTCAGCCCATAAGCGAAGGTGTCAGATGACAGAGCAAAGAAAAACTAATCGTATCTCCTCGGGTTTCGCAGCAACAGTTGCGACTGCCGCTATTGCAGTTGCTGGTATCACGGGTTATTTCGCTTTTAATAACGACGGCGATATAAATCCACCAAATCCAAATGGAACTATTTCACCAAATCCAGGCTCGGGAACGCCATCAGCCACTAACGAAAAAGTGGCTACAGTCTATTGGCTTGAGCCAAGCGGCACAAGCTTTAATTTAGTTCCTCAAGGTATTCAAGTTCAAGCGGATAAAAGTAACCCTTCAAAGTTTTTAGAAGCAGCTTTTAACACCTTATTAGCAGGTCCTACAGAAGGAAGTGGTTCTTCCGCTATACCAAAAGAAACTAAATTACTAAGTATTAAAACTGATAAAGACGAAGTAAGAGTTAATTTATCGGATGATTTTCAATTTGGTGGTGGAAGCGCTTCCATGATTGGACGTGTAGGGCAAGTTGTCTACACCGCTACAGCTTTGAATCCAAAAGCAAAAGTTTACTTAGAATTAAACGGCGAACAAGTCGAAGTTCTTGGTGGAGAAGGCTTAGAGTTAGAACAGCCCTTAACTCGCGAAAATTTCACCAAAAACTTTGAGCTTTAATTCGCAGCAATTACGATTTATTTAACTGTTCAGAAAGACGAAAAATCTCAAAAATCCAGTAAATATTCTAGATATTTGGCTTTTATTGTCCCCCCTTATTGATTTAAGGGGGGCTGTTTTTGAGAATTAATCAAATTTAAAGAAATATAGGGAACGGAGAATAGGAAACAGAAGAAAAAACAGGAGCAAAAATTTACTCAAATGCAAAATTCAAAATCCTGCGCCGGTAAACGATTAAATCGAATCATCTTTCATTCAAAACCCGAAAGCTACGGGCTTGTTGTTCTAACCTAGTTGCAAGACGATCGCAAACTCGGTTACACAACTCAAAAATCATATGATCTTCAACTCGGTAGTAGGCACAAGTTCCCTCACTGCGGCGACTGAGAATTCCCGCTTGCCACATTACCTTGAGGTGTTTTGATACATTTGCCTGAGAAGTATGGGTTGCCTCCACCAATTCTTGCACGCATTTTTCTTCTTCTCGAAGCAGATGCAACAACCGGAGACGCATCGGTTCACTTAACAGACCGAAGTATTCAGCTACTTGTTGCACCGCTTCTGAGGGTACAGGCAACATTTGTTTCATCAGAATTGACCCGCGACGAATGGAACTAACTTTTTTAACAATGACACATTCGTTATATAGATTAATACTTAATCGGGGTTAATTCGCATTAAAGCTTGACCATATTCTACAGAAGAACCATTTTCTACTAAAATTTCCATCACTTGCCCAGATAGTTCTGCTTCGATTTCATTCATTAGTTTCATCGCTTCAATGATGCACACTGTATCATTTTTACGAATGCGATCGCCTACTTCTACAAATGGCGATTCACCTGGTGCGGGGGCGCGGTAAAAGGTTCCAACCATCGGCGAATAAATTTCTACAAATTTTGATTCTTTTCCTGTTCCAGCATTTCCTCCTCCATTTCCACTATCTAAAGCACCGCGATTCACATTTTCTGCTGTTAACGAAATATCCCCAGATGGAGTACTAACGGTTGATGACGGCAGGCTAACAACTTCTGGCGCAACCTGATGAACAAAGCTAACACCTTTACGTACCGTTAATTCAAAATTTTCGCTTTTAAGGTTTACTTCTGAAATATCTGTTTGTGCAATAGTTGCTAAAAGTTGGCGGATTTCGTTAAAGTCTAATGACACAGTTAAAATGTCCTCATGGAATTAGTTTATAGATAATCAGTCGATATATTAGAATTTCTTAAAACGGTAGGGATAGATATCCCTCCGTAGTAAGATGACTGTTAGCGTTTTTTGAGGGAGAAATTTAACTTCCAGTTTCCCTACCTAGATATTTATCGTCGCGGGTATCAATACGAATACGTTCCCCTTGAGAAATAAACAGAGGAACCATCACAGTTGCTCCACTTTCGAGTTTTGCGGGTTTTGTACCACCTGTAGCAGTATCACCTTTGACACCGGGATCGGTTTCCACCACTTCTAATGTCACAGCATTAGGTAATTCAACCTCCAATACTTTCTCGTTCCAACGGACGACGTTAACTTCCATACCTTCATTCAGATACTTAACGCGGTCACCAATTTGTTCAGAACTTAAGCGGCTTTCTTCATAAGTTTCCATATCCATAAAGACGAAATCATCACCTTCTTTATAGGTATGCTGCATCACGCTTTTTTCCAAAGTAGCTTGAGGTACAGTTTCCCCAGCTCGGAAGGTTCTTTCTACGGTATTACCAGTCGTGACACTTTTTAGTTTCGTGCGTACAAAAGCAGAACCTTTACCGGGCTTAACGTGGAGAAATTCAACCACTCGCCATACCGAACCATCTATTACAATCGAGACACCAGTACGAAAATCATTACTCGAAATCATGAGATTTTCTATATATGGGAAGACAATCGGCATTTATTGTACCCCCCTATAGGAAAAATAGGATAATTTGTAATTTCTAATTCGTAATTATTAATTGGGCATGGAAAATTGGGAATTGGTAATTGGGAATTGGGCATTGGGCATTGCGCATCGGTAATTGGGATGCAGTATTGGAATAACACTTTAAAAGTGCAGCCATTTATAGTCAGATATAGCCAATAATGCTATATAATTTACTCAGAACCAAGATGCAATGACTTAACTTTGCTTCATGTGAGAATCCTGACGCACAACCGCTTAAACAGTTTTACTGATAGTTAGGGGCGCAAATAAAAATCGAGTTGATGAGCAAATCAAAAAATACTCATAAGGTTCAATTGTTAAAGGAAAAGTAGTCAGGAATTCTGTTTTTAACAGAGACTTGATAGAGCGGCTTGTAGTTAGCCCTATAAGGTTTAAGCTTATAAAGCTTGAGTAGATTTGTCTACAAAATTAGTAACTATCTCAATATAAAGAAAGGGAGCATTCTGACTCCCACTACAAATGTTTTTGTAACTATTGGTAACTGTTCACTGTTCACTGTTAACTGTTAACTGTTAACTGCCAAAGCGATTGCAGCTGGTAAAATCCGATGTTCCTGAATTTGAATTCTTCTATGGAGGGTATCGGGGGTATCCTCAGGTAATATCGGTACTGCTGCTTGCATGAGAATTTTACCGCTATCCATTTCTAAGGAAACTAAATGCACCGTAGTGCCAGTTATTTTGACTTGAGCTTCTATTGCTTGCTCTATTGCTCGCACTCCTTTGAAACTAGGCAATAAGCTGGGATGAATATTAATAATTTTTTCAGGAAATGCACTGATTAGTTCTTGAGTTACCAAGCGCATCCAGCCAGCCATAATTACCCATTCCACATCATGCTGGCACAGTGTTTGTAGGATTTGCTTATCTAATTCTTCCCGGTGCTTGTAGTCGCGATGATTGATAAGTACGGTTGTGATATTCCTCTTATCTGCCCTTACTGCTGCATAAGCATCGGGATTATTGTAAATTAAAACTTTAATTTCAGCATTTAATTGTCCGTTTTCGATAGCCTGGGCAACTGCTTCAAAATTACTACCATTACCAGAAGCCATTATTCCCAATTTTATCAGCTCGCTTGATGCTTGTGAATTTGTGGGGATATTTGGAGATACTAAACTCGGGGAAACGGAAGTCATATTTAAAGGTACAAGAGAAAAGGTTAAAGGTTAAGGGTTAAGTATATTGTTTGTAAACAAATAAACTCTTAAACATTGTAGGGTGTGTTACGGCACAAAATAATTGTCTTGAAACACGACTATTCTCAAAATGCCGTAACGCACCATTGTCTTGTAAGAAAAACGATAATTTACCTTTAATATAAATATCAAACAGTATTCAAACACTTTGTAAAATCAAAAAATTTGATTATCATTAAAATTTATTTATATATACCCAATTATTTAAAACTAGATGGACATTTAATATCATCAGATGTCGTTGATAGGCAATATTTAAATTACTTCATCGTAACTCGTCGCCACTACATCATCACTACATATACATTAAAGCCAGCTTTAGCTACTGATGGATAATTAAAGTTGAAAATCAAAGAATTATTTAAATGAAGATTAAGCTTTAATTATAATTAGCCTAAATTTAGGTTTAGGTATCAATATCTTTTGGTTATTTGCTCATAGCTGAAATTACTGATAAAAGTCAAAGTAACTAAAGTCATAAATAAGACTTTCTGAAGTCAGAATATTATGACTTTTTGTATTTATATGTTTTTTATAAGGATATTTGGATAAAAATATCAGGATACTTTGACAATCCTTTTATACCAAAGTCTTTAATAACTAGTATTCGCCGATTATTTAATGTTTATTTGTAAAAAATTTAAACTTGATTAATATAATCATTAGCTTTTAGGGTGTAACCTCAAAATACAGTAATTGTGAGGATGAGGGTTTGAAAAATTTTACACTCAGGGGGAAATAATATGAACTGTCGTAACGAAAAGCAAGAATTCGTAATCAGTCAAATCACCGATAGTTTTGGACAAAGAGACTTTAGTGGATACGATTTAACCGGAATAGATTTAAACGAACTTAATTTAACTGGAGTTAACTTTACAGGGGCAAATTTACATCATGCTAATTTGAATGGCTCAATCCTGACTAATGCAAAATTAGATAAGGCAAATTTAAATCAAGCCACTTTGCGAGAAGCTCATATGCATGAAGCATCTTTGATAGAAGTTGATTTAACAAATGCTGATTTAGCCAAAGCTTCTTTATGTGGTGCAATTTTCTTAGGTGCAAACCTCAGCCATGCTAATTTACAAGAGGTTTCATTGTGCGATACGAAGTTACAAAAAGCAGACTTACGAAAAGCTCAGTTATTAGAAGCATCTTTAATTGAAGCAAATTTATGCCAAGCCAATCTCGAACAAGCAAAATTATGCGGTGCAAATTTACTAGAAGCAAATTTAAATCAAGCTGATTTAACTGATGCCGATTTAGCCTGGGCTAATTTAACGCAAGCTAATTTAAGAGAAGCCAACTTGCGAGGAACAAAGTTCAGAAATACTAATTTGGATCGAGCAATTATGCCTGATGGCAAGATTAAACAAGTTCAATTTTTTTGCCTTAGTTCAACTTTTTGAGTTGCTAATTCCTTCATACTAATACTGGTGTAGGTTGTTAGAAGAATAATTAAAACATCAATATTGGCATTACATAAGTAAGAATCTTGAGCCTGTAAATTTTATTTGCGTATAAGCCATAGCATGGTTTCAAAGGAAAATATTATATTAATCATTACTGTTGACTGGCTTAAATGGGAAGAATTTTAGTCCTAATAGGTCAATCTCAATCTATACTAGATTACATAAACTTTTGTAACAGTTTTCTTCCACTGTTTATTTTTAAATTCTAACTTCACTAATGCTCTATAGACGATTTGGACGCACCGGATTGCAAATGCCCGTTTTTTCTTGCGGTGGAATGCGCTATCAGTACAAGTGGAAAGATGTACCTCAAGAGGAAATTCCCAGAAAAAACCAAGAAAATTTGGAAGCAACAATTAAAAAATCTATAGAAATTGGCATAAACCATATTGAAACTGCTCGCGGATACGGTACTTCTGAAGTACAATTAGGTCAAATTTTACCTACATTTCCTCGCGATAAATTAATTGTACAAACAAAAGTAGGCCCAAAGGCAGATGCAAAAGAATTTGAAAAGACTCTAGAACAATCTTTAAAAAATCTGCGTTTAGATTACATTGATTTATTAGGTATTCATGGTATAAATAATACCGAAAACTTGCAAAATACTATTCGTAGCGGTGGTTGTTTGGATATTGCCAGAAAATATCAAGACCAAGGTAAAATTAGATTTATCGGCTTTTCAACTCACGGACCAACAGATATTCTTGTAAAAGCTATTAACACAGACCAATTTGACTATATCAATTTGCATTGGTATTACATCAATCAAAGTAATTGGGCTGCAATAGAAGCCGCTACAGATCGTGATATGGGAGTATTTATAATTAGTCCTTCAGATAAAGGTGGTAGACTTTACCAGCCGCCAGCAAAATTAGTTGAACTTTGCGCCCCTTTATCACCAATGGTATTCAATGACTTATTTTGTTTGAGTCATCCCCAAGTACATACTTTATCTGTAGGTGCTTCAAAACCAACAGATTTTGACGAGCATATGAAAACTCTAGACTTATTAGATAAAGCGCAAGATATATTGCCGCCTATTTTGAATAAATTAGAACAAGAAGCCATCGCTACTTTAGGAGAAGATTGGGCGAAAACCTGGCATGTAGGCTTACCCAAGCACGAAGAAACACCGGGAAACGTGAATATACCAATGGTTTTGTGGTTATGGAACTTAGCAACTGCTTACGATATGACAGAATATGCTAAGATGCGCTACAACCTTTTAGGAAACGCCGGAGATTGGTTTCCTGGTAATAAAGCAGTGGAAGTTGATAAATTAGACTTCAAGCCATGTTTGCAAAATAGTCCCCATGCCGACAAAATACCTCAAATTCTTGTAGAAGTAGATAGAATGCTAGGGGGTGAAGAAGTCAAACGTTTGTCGCAAAGTTGATGTTATTTGTTGGCTGTGCTTTTAAAAACCTACAGGAAAATCGCAATTTATAGATGGTGCCTAGGGGTACCAAAATGATATTTGTAGGTTGGGTAAAACGGAGTGTAACCCAACACGAATGTTGGGTTGCGCTTCGCTTCACCCAACCTACGGAGCGACTTTTGGAGTATAAAAAGTTCATACAGAATTCTTGTTCCTAGGTTCTACCTAGGGATACAGTTCACGAGGCTCTGCCTCTAGCAATATGGTGAGACAGAGCCTAGTGAAGCTCTTTCCCAGGGGGAGACTGGGAACCATTTATGGTTAGTTTTTTGACTACTGTTAATTAACCCTACAACTAAAAACGAACTAAAAACTAAAGTAACCTTCCATAACAAGCAACACAGTTATTATCTGCATTTTCTTCATTCTTTAACCAAGCCCACATTTGATCCCCAAATGAAAAATGCCACCATTCTCTAGGATTGCGAGCAAATCCGGCTTTTTCCATTACATCTTTTAATAGCAAACGATTGGCATGATAGCGTGGAGCTAATTCAACTTGAACTTGAGCATAGTAATCTGGAAGCGAGCGTTGGGAAAGTTCGTCAATTGGCGAACCCATATCTACAACTTGTCCCATTTCATCAACTAAAGTGACATCTACCGCACCACCTGTAGAGTGAGGAGGAGGTGTTTTTTCGTCAAGACTAGGTTCAGCCCAAATTTTAAAAACCTCTTCCCAAATACTTTGCTTTTGCGCTTCTTGTAAACTCAATTCAGTTAATCCTTTTTCTTTTACAGCTTGAGAAAAAGAATAATTAACCATAAATTTCTGTACTGCGACTGGGCGATAAGCATCAAAAATTTGAATTAGCCAATCTGGACGTAATTGTTGGAGATAGTTTTGAGCAACAATTAAATAATCAACAATAGTTTCGCGAACAAAATAAGGAGAATGTTCTCCGTAAGGTGCCCCTAACTTTTCATAAGGGTGAGGAGATTCCACCGCAAAATCTTCAAGGGGAATCTGTATTAAAGCTTCACCACATTCAACGATTTCAATATTGTGATAAGGTCGCATTAATGTATTTTAGGTTTTAGATTTTAGATTTTAGGAGTTAGGAGTTAGGAGTTAGGAGTTAGTAGTAGATTATGGAGTAATGGCGTAATAGGGATTTTTCATCTCCTCACTCCCTCACCTCTTCACTCCCTTGTTTTCCATTCCCCTTCAAACACCCCTCCTTTTCCGGAACTGGATCGTAACCACCAGGATGAAATGGATGACAGCGACAAATACGTCGAACACCCAGCCAAGAGCCACGTAAAACCCCGAAGCGTTCGATTGCTTGCATGGTATACATAGAACAAGTGGGTTGAAAACGACAAGTCGGGGGAAACAGTGGTGAAATAAACATCCGGTAAAACTGGATAAACCAAATAAATAATTGTTTCATACAGAGCGCAAAATCCTATAAATTAGTAGTAAGAGAAAAATTTCTAATTAATTATATTTAAATTGAGTTCATTTACTGCTTCCTATTCGATTTCGTCTTTGTGGCTGCAAATTGTAGCCGTAGCTATCTGGATATCCTTGATTCTCTTGAGTGCGGCTGCTGCTCGGCGTTTCGCTAAAAGCAACTCGGAAATTGTCCGCAAAATTGTTCATATCGGTACTGGTAACGTAATTCTACTTGCTTGGTGGCTAGATATTCCAGCAAGTATAGGTATCTCTGCCTCAATTTTAGCGAGCTTAGTTACTTTACTATCTTATAAGTTTCCGATTCTTCCGGGTATAAATAGTGTCGGGCGTAAAAGTTTAGGAACTTTTTTCTATTCTGCTAGCATTGGTCTTTTAATCGGTTGGTTTTGGTATTTGAAACAACCATTTTATGCTGTCATCGGCATATTAATTATGGCATGGGGAGATGGATTGGCTGCACTTGTAGGTCAGCGTTTTGGTAAACATAAATATAGTGTATTAGGAGGACAAAAAAGTTTAGAAGGTTCTCTGACAATGACTATAGTTAGTTTTATCATCTGCATTATAGTTTTACAAAGCGTACAGGGTAACACCTGGCAAAATTGGCCGATATCCTTAACTATAGCTGTTGTTGCCACTGCTTTAGAAGCAATTTCATTTCTAGGGCTTGATAATTTAACTGTTCCTTTAGGAAGTGCTGCTTTAGCTTTTGTTTTAAATCAACTTATTAATCATTAGGGAATATATCATTCTTAAAAATATATTTAACAAAAAAGTTAGAATGCAGATTGTCCGTAATGTTTACGTCCGAATGATGATAAAAAGTATGTTTGAAAAAACCTCTGTGTCCCTCTGCGTTAGACTCCGCGTAACTTTGCGTTAAATAATATATAATTCCGATGTAGACCGATTTGATGTGGCTTATAGTCTTATATAGCGGTTTTCAGTTGGATGCAATACAAAGGAGAACCTCACCCCCTCCCCTCTCCTTACTAAGGAGAGGGGAGCGATACGGCGGGGTGAGGTTTCGCGAAGTGTATTGCACTCAACCAAAAAGGGTTCGTAACGGCTATATAATCTTATAAGAAATAAATATCAAAAAGAAAGCCGGTGGTTAAAATTATCTTTTACCACCGGCTCTGTTGTTTGTAATGAATTAATCTCTTTATCATTTACCAACTATCAACCGCACTTCTTTTGTAAATTTCGCCTGTAAAAGGTTGAACGCCACTATTGGGATAAGCATCATCGCTTGGACCAAAAATTCGCATTACTGCTTCAGAAATATATTGAGCCATATTTGAAAGCATTTTGGAAATAAACATAAAGCGCATCTCCTAATCTTTTTATTTTTTTATCTGTAAGCTTTATATTTCTACTTTATTTCCAATATGATAAGTAAGCCCGATATCTCAATGTATTGATAATTATTTAAATTGTTCTTAAATTTGCTTTGCAATACTTTAAATTTTACTTGTATCCACAACAGAAGAGCCATCATATATCTTAAACCAATATTGAAACATCTGTTAATAATCGTTAGTTAGTAGTACTGCTGCGCGTTCGTCAAAGGTTAAAAGTAAAAGGTTAAAAATATTATAGAGTCGGACTTTTAACTTACTAAAACGGTTACTTAATTTACACTGCGCTGTACTAGTACATCACGGCTTAAATAAAGCAACCATTAAAAATGCCTGAAAAGCCCAGAAAATCAAACTTCTTACTTCTTACTTCTTATTTCTTACTTCTTACTTCTTACTTCTTACTTCTTACTTCTTACTTCTTACTTCTTACTTCTTACTTCTTAC
>JBCBPQ010000214.1:0-13122 GCA_039820645.1 Cyanobacteria bacterium J06633_8
GAACTGGAAAATATCTAACTTCGTGAAATATTCCAGTTCAATCCATGAACTCTGTCAGCAATGTTGGGCTTGTTAGATTTGCCATCACAAAGCATACAAGAAGAACATTTCACCCTATCATCTTCGGTATGACGACAAAGTATTTCGTTTTCACTCAAAGGAGCGTCAGGAGTGATGATTCTGAAAGTTCTCCAACCTTGATTTTGAGCTATACGAGCTTCCAACTCACTCTGTACAGAAGCCATCAAATACTTTTTCCAACGTTCATCACATTCATTGCTACCCCATCTGTGTGTGTAGCCAGTATGCCCACTTGATGCAGAAATTATCGGTTCCCAGACATCAAATGGTACTGCTGTAGGGTCGCCATAGGAGCCAATTCTGATAGGATATCGATATCGTTTGATAACTTCGATTTCGTTTATGCTAAGTTTTTGGTAGTTACCCGCAAAATATGTCCGATAGATGTTATTAACAGGGAGTAGATTGACAAAACAGGCTCCTGTTTGACTCAATTTCAATGGGCAGGTTCCGCAAATGCCTTTTTCCAATCCTTTCTTTGCAGCCTCCGTGGGGACTAGATTTTGTTGGATAATCCATGATTGTAATAAGTAATACTCAAATATATATTTATATAACAACAACAACATAATAATTAGACTCCGTTGTAGAATTAGACTATACATGACAAAAATTTTTCACAACAAAGCGGTAAAACTATCTCTTCAGAGAGGGATAGACCCAAACACAGGAAAAGTAATATGGATAGTCTTAGACGGTGACTATCAGATAGTAGAACCAATCCAAAGATATCTAACTTTTCTTAGCACTAATAAGTCTCATAACACAGTAGAGAGTTATGGGTATGATTTAAAGGCTTGGTGGGAATTTTTAAATTTAAATCATTTAGATTGGCGAAGTGTTCAGATTTCAGATTTAGAAGATTTTGCTTACTGGTTGCGAATTAACAGTAACACCACAAAGATAGTTTCTATCAAGCCTTTTCAAGCGGTCAGGACAGAGAAGACAGTTAATAGAGCTATAAGTACAATAGGCGGTTTTTATGAATATCACATTGCGAATAAGACAGTAAATTTTAAACAGTTTGAACGGTTTTTCATGCCGGTAGGAATTAGCCGTTCTCGTTTCTTACAAGGGATATCCAAAGCAAAACCAGCAAGGAAGAAATTAGTTAAATTAAAAGAGCCAAAAACATTCCCTGGATGCCTCACAAATGAACAGGTAGAAGTCTTAGTGAATGCTTGCCATAGGTTGCGGGATAAACTGATTATATTAATGTTAAATGGTACAGGAATAAGGAAAGGAGAATTATTGTCACTTAAACATGAAGACATAGGGGATTATGGAGATAACTTTATTAAAATCGTAAGCAGAATTAACCCTTATGGTATTAAAGTTAAAGGTAGGGAAAGAGTAATTCCCATAGCTCCAGAAATGTTACAAATTTACAACGATTATCTAATTTATGAATATCCAGAAGTTGAATCGGATTATGTGTTTATCAACATCTGGTCAGGAGAAATTGGACAACCAATAAATCCCAGAGTTCTTAACACCATGTTTCGTAGATTATCGTCTAAAACAAATATCAAATTTCATCCACACCTTTTTAGACATACATACGCTACACGTCTTTTAAAAGCAGGGTATTCACCAGATAGAGTCAAGCATTTACTCGGTCATTCATCAATACAAACCACATTAGATATTTATTCTCATGTCCAGCATGAAATCAATTTGATGGAAGTAGTAGAGAGAGAAAATAATGAATAATTTAGCGGGCGAAGAATTTAGGCACTTATATCAAAATACAGCAGCACAAAGGCTTTTACAAAATCCATTACTGGACAAAGATATTTGGGATATAGAAATTGATTTAGGATTGGAAGTTGCACAACATAAAACTCTTCGGAATTTTTCGAGATTTGTGACGAAAATTTGTTCTGTATCAACTGCCTGAATCATTATTTTCTCCTATTAACTATATGAAGCGTTTTAGTACTCGTTAGGAAGCATTAAAACTTTTTCAACCAGATAGAGCTTGATGTGGTTTAACGGAAAATCTGTATATTCAATTTCTTGTCGTAATACTTCTTGATTCGTATCCCATTCACATATCAAAACACCGGAATTATCTTGAACTTGTAAATGCCAGATTTGAAATTCTCTTAACTTCGGATTGGATAGAAATTGATTTGTTTGATGTGAAGCGATTGCATCTAACAGCCAATAACAATTAGCTTCTTCGGCTAGGTATTGCATACCCTCTGTATAGTTCAAGCCCAGCCAGTGTTTGTAGAGATTAGCTGAGCCGTAGAACTTCTTTAGTTCGGTAGTTATTTGATGTGGAGTCGTCATTTCTTATTTTTTACAGACTTCACAACTCCATCGGCGTGAGCCGTAAAATAGTTAATACCAATGCAACAAAGATGCTACAGTCCATTCCAAACTGAGCAAAAGTAATACCGCCAAACCATTCTGGCTGGCGGTGATTTAAAATTATCGTTGAGACCTTGATAACAAATACAGGATTATTCTGGCAATTTATAAGTCACAATCTTTTTGTCGGTGTAAACATAACCGCTCTTAGTTGTTTGAGTGATTTCTATGTCAAGTTCAACATCATAACCGGGTTTAAGCCAAGGTGAAAAATAACGACCCAAATTTATCATGTAGCGATTACCTGATACAGTAATTCCAGTTGAAGGAGATGTAAAAGGTGGAATATTAAACTTCATATTGTGACGCAATTGGTATCTATTATCCAATTCTTGACCGCTAGCTGATTGTTTGGTTTTCAAGGTTAGTTTAATATTGTTAGCTCGTAGAAGTTGTCTAACATCACCTTTGTCAATCAAACTCAATTTGCTATCTTTACCAAAGCCAGAGATATTTTCTATTTCAAAAGACTTAATCCGAGAAGGAGAAAATCCTCCTGTAATATTCAATATATCTATACCATTTTCTTTGCCACGTTGATATTCCAAAGTACCGGGAACTTGAAAATCAATTTTAACTTGAGCATCTTCAACTTTAATTCCGGCTGCAATTTTAGTATCGTCAATACCTAAATCAACAGGACTTTTTCTCGCTTTCCAAACAATCTTATATTGTGGACGTACAGTTTCTTGTAGATAAGTATAAGTATTTGGTACATTAGAATCTGGACTCAAAAGTGAATTTAAACCCTGTTTATTCACCCAAATATTTTTCACCAACTCAATATTTTTTTCTAACTGCTTAGATAATTCTTCTCTATAAACAGTTTGTTCTTGAGGAATATTAGACCTGGGAACCAAAGTTACTTTACCGTATCTTCCCTTCCTACCATAACTACCTTTTTTACCATAACTACCTTTTTTCCCATTAGTACAAGTATAACGTCGAGTGCTGGAAACTCCTTGGTATCTCCAACGATAAACCCAAGTTCTACTACGATTAGGTAAAGAAGGATAGTTTTCTCGCTCATCTACACGTTTGATTCCTGTGCAAGCAGTTCTTTTCTTAGAATTAAATACCCATTTAGCATCAGCAATATTGCGATTTTTACGGTATAAATTCCACTCGCAATAATTTACTTTCCACACCTTTTTTTGACAGTTACAACCGTCACCACCCTCAGCATTTCTTCCAGGTTTTCCTCCTTTTCCTCCAGAATTATTAACAGTAATTTTCTTTAAATCTTGCTGTTTTTGATAATAAATAGTTACATTGCCACCATTTCCACCCTTACCTCCGTTACCAGCGTTTCCACCTTTCCCGCCGTTTGCACCTTTTAATGAATAGTAGGGACGACGAGGGACTCTACAAGAGTTGGCATTTTCTCCGTAGCTACCATCATTACCATTATTGCCATTAGAACCTGAAACATTATATTCACCAGTAGTTCCATCTGCAACAATACTGATATTCTTACCCCTTATACCATAGTCACCATTTCGTCCGTTACGTCCCGAACGACCTTTACGACCAAAATATTTTATTTTATTTACAGATGTAACAAGATTGGTTTGATACTCCTGTATTGGAGTATTGATTTGTAGTTGTTTTGCAATTCCAGTATTTGCTGAAATTACAATAGTTGTAATAAAAGTAATTAAAAGATAGCAAATTATTACAACGAATTTTTTAGTCTTTTTATTCATATTAATTCCTACCATGATGGGTTTAGAGAAGCCCATTCCTCCTTAAGGAGAGGCAATGGGAGGATATCACAAAGTTCACTATGTCTCATCTGCTAACCACATCTGAGCAGTTCTGGGAGGAATATATAGACTGAAATTATTACCCGAAAGTTGCATCTGATGTTTGTGAATCAAATCTTGATAGATTCCTGGGTTTTTTAAACCCCAAGTGTTGATTTCAATCCATTGTTCTGAGGCACTTTTGTTAATAGCAACAATTCCCACATGTCCACGACGGAAAACTAATACCGTATCGCTTTCATATAAGATAGCCATTGGTTTTCCGTGAACGGTATTGTGGAAATGAATCATATTCAGGATATCGGTGCGTTCGAGAATATTAGCCCATCGACCTTTATCTTCAGGATACTGCTTTGCTGATTCATTATGGTCGGAAAAGACTAAAGGAACTCCTCCATCTTTCCCTAGGATGTAAGCATAAGCCAAATGCTCGTCTTGTGGATCTAACAGCCAACTGCGAAAATCTCCATTGTAGGGAACATCATGATTGACAACAAAAGTTAATGACCGATGCCAAGGTAGTGCATTATCCTCAATTTCAGGATGAGCAAGTCTTTTCAAAGAGCCACTCAAACTAAATGCTTCCCTAATTGTATGAAATAGAGGAAAGTCATAGGCTGAAATCCAGGTTTCCCTGAGAAAAGGGTCTAAGAATATATCTTCATCGCGATCGCCACCAGTCAAAACTTCACCAAAAAGATATTTATTCGCGATTTCATCACTGTCGGCAAAATTATCAATCATCCTTTCAGTAATGTGTTTGATTGCATCAATGCGAAAACCATCAAAACCCATTTCTGTTAAAGCAGCAAACATTTTTCGCTGCTGTAATAGTACCCAAGGAGAATCTTTTAAGTCCGGTAATCCGGACAAATTTTGTAACTGTACCTGATTACGATTCGACCAATCTTGAATATCTCCTAATTGATTGAAATCAAAGGCTGAGAACAGCCCTTCACTTAAATCACCATATAAACGATTTTCTTCAAATAAATCGGGATTATTTTGGTATTTTTCAAGTTCCGCTTGTCCGGGGAAATTCAATCTATCTTCTCGGTTTTCGTTAGCCATGTGATTAATGACTACATCTGCATATACTCGGAGTTTGGGGTTAGTCTGATGGCATTTTTCAATCAATTCTTGTAGTTCTTTTTTGCCTCCTAAATAAGACAAAACAACTCGGTAATCTTTTGGTTGATAACGTTGCCACCATTGTTCACCTTCGGGATTTGAATACAAAGCTTGAGGAATTAGGATTGCACCATAACCACCAGCGTGGATTTTTTCGACTGCATTGATAATATCTCGATAATGCCAATTAAAAGCATGGAAGATTACGTCACGCATGGTTTTATTTTTGTTTTGTATATTTTTGTCGTATTCTTTTCTTATGTAATAGGTCTTCCGAATCCAATGAAAGGATTTGGGGGTTAGGGATTAGGGGTTCCTTCCCCATCACCGGGGAAACGTTAATGGGTCTAAAACCCCTAAATTTATTTATGGGGCAATAATTACGAATTACGTAGCTTGCGTCACCGGTCGGGTGATATTACGAATTATATTCACCCAACACCTAATCTCCAACCCCTGTCCTCATTTCAAGCTGCTTGTCACACTCTAAAGGTATATACCCTTACCGAGGTGATGGTAAATCATGAACGTTGCGAATAGTCACAGAACGAGCCAGCTTGTATGCTGCATAAGCATCCACTAATCCAGTTCCTGTTGCGCCGTCGTGACCATTGCCTGCGGGTTGACCTGAAGGAGATGTCAGACAGGTTTGATTACTATTGCCTTTCTTAACATCTCGTGCCGATGCCCTTAAAATCGATTTAATTAATGAGGGTGAAAGACCGGGTTGTACCTGCTTGAGTAAAGCGCAAATACCAGCAATTTGAGGAGAGGCTGCACTGGTTCCGCTAATCACAGCCCAGGCATCATCTGTAGCTGTTTCATCCTTCGTTGGATATCCCTCGCCTCCTAAACCCTGGTCTATTTGGTCGCCCGGTTCAACGGGTAACATTATATAAATAGCTCTGGGTTTCATTCCGACTAATCCACATAAATCAGGTATGTGCCGTCCTGGATAAATCGTGCTGTCAAAGCTACTAGAGTAATCTGATGCTTCTAAGAGAAAATCGTCTCCATCGAGGGTATCGTGTGCATAAACACCACCAACAGAAATCACTTCGGGCATCATACCAGGGAATCCGGCATGACCATTACCAGCAGAGAAACAAACTGTGATACCTCGCTCCTGCACGGCTTCAATAATTGCGGCTTCTAGAGGTTTAAGGAAATTCGGTAAAGTATCGGTGCAGATATTATAACCCCAACTGTTTGTAATAATTGCTGGATGGAGGTCAGAGGCAGTTTTGAAAGCCAAAGTCGGGTTTCCACCCATTTTCACGCCGATAAAATCAATATCTGGTGCATTGGCAAAGATATTGGCAGCTTCAGCAGTACCATGACCGCTTTCATCTCGCTCTATATTGATAGCATCTGGGGCAAGTGTTGCCTGATAATTGTAACCATGCCATTCATAGAAGGAATGTTTGTAAAATCCACTGTCTACCATCGCCACTAAAACACCTTTGCCAGTCACACCAAGTTTGTGAACGGGATTTGCACGGCATACTGTAGCTACATCAGAAGGTACAGTTAAGTGATGGTATTTTACCCGTGGAGGTAGGGGAGATTCAAATAACATCGGTGGACTTTGAGGATAAGCACGCTCTATTAATTCTGACAATTCTGGTGGAATAGTGAAGGGAGCGTCAGCAATATGAGATAAGTAAGTAACTTCTCCAACAGTAGGACTTACTGTTTGTCTCCTTGGCTCGACTCTAGTCCCAAAAATTCTTTCCCATAGTTCTCGCGGACCATCGGCACTTATGGAAAAGGTGCCTATTTGTTGTACTCGAAAGCCTAGAGATTGAAGTGCTGTTGCTGCTTGAGTCGCTCGTCCCGCAGGAGGTGCAAATTGTTGCAGGTTATCGGGTGCAAGGTAAGTGTTTTCCGCAAACATTGATTCACCCGATTCGGAGCGCAAAACAGCCTCGAAATAAACTCGTTCTTCTTTGTTCTCAGATAAATATGTCATTTTACTACTCGTAATTATGGTTGTAAATTAAAAAAATCAGGTGGCTCTACAAACATCACCTCAGAAATCACGCTTTCGAGTCCTTCAGGAATAGTCAGTTTATCTGTTATGGCTTTCAAATAAGTTTCTTCGCTTTTGGTTTCTGCCATGACAGTTTTCTTTTCTTCCTTAAATGAGACATTAAAAGTTGATTCCCACAGGGAGCGGGGTGCTTGAACGCTAATGGTTTTTCCGATGTGTAATACTTTAAAACCGAGATTTTGTAGCTTTAAAGCAGCTTTTTTACCCTGACTCGGTAATGGCTTTATTTCTGCTGATATAAGGTTTTGAGGCATTTTTTGTTCCATTTGCTGATTAGTTATAGATTCGCTAATAGTAGAATCTTCTGTTTCAGGAGAATTATTTTTCTGAATATCAGAGGTACAACCACTACTTATAAAAACGAAACTTATAATCGTCAAACAGATTATTAGAGATTTCACTTTGCTTATCTCACTGATTTTAAAGAGCAGAAGGAGCAGGGGAAGCAGGGGAAGAATATGTTTCACTATTGGAGATAAATGGGGAAATTTATCTTTCTTTCCCCACTAATCTAAATTTGCCTCTCTTACTCAACCAATCAATCTTTCAACGAACCTAGCCGAATCACGTTGTTGTATTGTCTTAGTCGTCAATTACTCCAATGTCAACCAGACGAAGGTTCTGTTGGTTAAGCTCTTTCCATTTGTTAGTAAAGTCACTCCAGTTTTTGTATAGATAAAGCGCATGTTGATCTGAACCTTTGCGCCATACTCCAAAGAAGTGTGTCTTGTTACCAATTTTCACTGGTTCTACATCTACTAAGCGAAGATTTTGTTGAGCAAGCTGTTGCCATTTTTGAGTAAACTTACTCCAGCTATCGTAGCGATAAAGTGCATAACCATCTGAGCCTTTACGCCAAATTCCATGATAGTAGGTTTTACTGCCGATTTTTTCGACTTCAATATCTACTAAGCGGAGATTTTGTTGAGCAAGCTGTTGCCATTTTTGAGTAAACTTACTCCAGCTATCGTAGCGATAAAGTGCATAACCATCTGAGCCTTTACGCCAGACTCCATGATAGTAGGTTTTACTGCCGACTTGTTCGACTTCAATATCTACTAAACGGAGATTTTGCTGAGCAAGCTGTTGCCATTTTTGAGTAAACTTACTCCAGCTATCGTAGCGATAAAGTGCATGAGCATCTGAGCCTTTACGCCAGACTCCAACGTATTTAGTTGTATTTCCAACCTTTTTGACTTCCATGTCTACAAGACGGAGGTTTTGTTGACCAAGTTGTTTCCATTTGCTAGTAAAACTTGTCCAATTATTGTATTGATACAGTGCATAGTTATCTGAGCCTTTGCGCCAAGCACCAACATAAGATTCTGCATATGATGCTCCGGTGGAAAGGAACAAGCTACTAAATGCAACTAATACCGGTAAAAGGAAACGTCCTTTACGAAGTTTATTTTTTTCTACTTGCTGTTTCTGCATAGGATAACTAAGTGAGGTCATTTTGCTGTCAACTTGTGGAAGAGAAGTTGTCGAATTTTTTTTAACTGTTTTCCAAAACATAATTCTGTGTTAAAGATAAAGTTTGCATGAGATGCTAAAGCTTGAGGCTAAAAGAACATCTCATATTGAATTTCTTTGGAGGTGGTTGATGAATCACTTCCGAGGGCATATATCTTTGAGAAGTAAACACTTATGTAAAATTTATTAGGGAGCATTCAAATTTTGTCGAAGAACAAGAAGATGCTCGCTGCTGAATGTCTTGCTGGTAATTTAATTGAAGAATTTAGAATTTAGAATTTAGAATTTAGAATTAGTCCCATGAACAAAAATCTATGTTCTCCGGACAAGCTGCGCTAACAACATCAGTAATCTAAGCCTTATTACTTTCCTACTGCTGATTTGCTTTCCTGGAAGACAGATAGAATCAAGGTGTTTGTGGAACGAAGCATCTTCAAAATATAAAAGTTAAATAAAATATAAAATTCAAAATTTGTAGGATTGGGAAAAATAATTTAATTAATTTTCTACTTCCAGTGCTTTCAACCTCAGTTTTCTAGATATCCGCTCAAGTTAACTTTGTACAATCAATCGTGTATATAAGTACGTCTTGCTCGAAATTACTAGATGTATTGTGGTATATGAAAGATATAAATAATTTTTTAAATAAACTTTTCAGTACTGACTTATGTTGTACTATTTTAAACATCTTGCCGTTGCTAGTATTGTATTTTACCTGAGTTTACCTGTAGATGTAGCGGAATCTAAAGGATTAGAGGAACAAGTAACGAATGAAACTTCCTCATCTGTTGATTTATCTACTTTTTCAGCACCTTTGCTAGCACAAAACAGTATGCAAAGCGAACCGCCAATTGAATTTCATAAATTCATCAAAATCCCATTTGAGGAAAATCAATTACAAGAAGCTTTAAAGACTTTGAAGGAAAATTTGGCTACTTATAGAAAAAGTGGTGATAAGAAAGGTGAAGCTCAAACTCTTTACAATATTGGTTCTGTTTATGAGAAAAAAGACAAACATCTTGAAGCACTAGATTATTATCAACAAGCTTTAAGCATTCATCGTTCTATTGATGATAAGAAAGGTGAAGCTCAAACTCTTCACAATATTGGTTTGTTTTATCAAAGATTAAACCAATATGCTAAAGCACTAGATTATTATCAAAAAGCTTTAGAAATTCATCGTTCTATTAACGGTAAGGAAGATGAAGCCCAAACTCTTCACAATATTGGGTATGTTTACAACAAATTGAAAGAATATAATCAGGCATTAGATTATTACAAACAAGCTTTAGCTATTAGAAGTTCGATTGGTAATAAAAAAGGTGAAGTTCAAACTCTCAATCATATTGCATACGTTTTACAGGAGTTAAAAGAATACAATGAGGTATTAGGTTATTACCGAAAATCTTTAACTATTAGTCGTTCCATTGGTGATACAAAAGTTGAAGTTCAAACCCTCAATCATATTGTATCTGTTTTCCGCCAATATCCCAAAGCATTAGATTATTACCAAAAGATTTTAAAAATTTATCATTCTGTTGGTGATAAGAAAGGTGAATCTCAAATTCTAAATGATATTGCATATGTTTACGAAAAATTGAAAGAGTACGATAAGGCATTAGATTATTATCAACAGGTTTTAAGTATTCATCGTTCAATCGGTGACAAGAAAGAAGAAGGTAAAATTATTCACAGTATTGGATATGTCTGGGAATTGAAAGAATATTATCAAGTATTAGATTCTTACCGTAAATCTTTAAAGATTCGTCGTTCAATGAGGGTTAAAAAAGGTGATTATAATCAACAAGCTTTAGCAATTCGTCTTTCGATTGATGATAAGACAGGTGAAGGTAAAATTCTCCACGATATTGATTACGAACATCGAAGATTTAACCAATATTCTCAAGCACTAGATTATTATCAACAAGCTTTAAGTATTCGTCGTTCTATTAACGATAAGCAAGGTGAAGCTCAAACTCTTTATAATATTGGGTATATTTACGATAGATTGAAAAAATATAATCAGGCATTAGATTATTATCAACAAGCTTTAACTGTTCGTCGTTCTATTAATGATAAGCAAGGTGAAATTAGAAATCTTCGCAAGATTACATATGTTTACCTAAGATTGAAAGAATATAACAAAGTATCTTTATCTCTTCAAAATATTATATCCGTTTATAAGCAATTGAAAGAAGACAAGAAAATAAAAGAGTATAGTAAGGCTTTAGAAAGTTATCAAAAAACTTTAACTATTAGTCTTTCTATTACTGACAATAAAGTTAAAAATGCTACTTACTTTCAAGGAATTGCTGGAATTTTCAGTTTCCTGGAAGAATACAGTGGAGTTCTAGATTATTATCAAAAAGCTTTGGCTGTCCAGCGTTCTATTGGTGATAGAACAGGTGAAAGCAATACTATCTTCTTTATGATGAACGATATTTATGGGTCTTATGGTCCAGTGACAATTAAAGCTAGGAAAAGAATTTTAAGTATTTATAAACAGATTGGTGACAAGGAAGCTGAAAGTGACGCTTTACGTTTTATTGCTAACATCTATCATCCCATTTCTCGTGATTATATTAATGCTTTGAAATATTATCAACAAGCTTTAATCTTTGATAAGAAAATTGGGAATAAAAAAGGTGAAAGTCAAACTCTCAGCTTTATTGCCCTTATTTATAAGATTGAATTAAGGGAATATTACAAAGCTCTGGATTATTACCAACAAGCTTTAGAAATTCAGCGTTCTCTTGGTGATAAACAAGGTCAGGAAAAAACTCTAGAATCGATTTCAAATATTTATTTTGTTTGGCTAAGAGAATACTCAAAAGGTTTAGATTACTTTCAAAAAGCTTTAGCAATTCACCGTTCTATTGGTGATAAAGAAGGGGAAGTTGAGATTCTTAAGATAATTAGCGATATTTACAAAAAATTAGAAATAAAACCCCATGCTTGGGAATCTTACCAAAAAGCTTTAGCAATTCAGCGTTCTATCGGCGATAAAAAAAGTGAAAGTCAAACTCTCAATAATATTGGCTCATATTACCGTTATTTCAGAGAAAACCGCAAGGCATTAGAATATTACCAACAAGCTTTAATTATTCGTCGTTCTATTGGTGATAAAGAAGGGGAAATTTCTACTCTCAAAGAGATTATTAGAATTTATGATTCTTTAGAAGAATATAGTGATGCTATAGATTATTATCAACAAATCTTAGCAATTTATCGTTCTACTAGCGATAAGAAAGGTGAGACGAAAACTCTTAATGATATAGCGTATGCTTACAAGAGATTGAAAGATTACAATAAGGCATTAGATTATTACCAAAATATTTTAAATATTCATCGTTCTATTGGTAATAAAGAAGGTGAAGCTTTTACTCTCAAAGATATTGGAGACGTTTACTATTATTTAAAAGAATACCGCAAGGCATTAGACTATTATAAACAAACTTCAACAATGAAAATTACTAAATATAAGAAATCTGAATTGAATGAAATGTATATTATCCAGGAGATTGCTGAAGTTTACCAATTATTAAAAGAATACCCAAAAGCATTGAACTATTATCAACAAGCTTTAGCAATTCAGAAAAAACTTGGTGAAAAATTTCTAGGCAATAAAATATATATAATTAACAAAACTGCTGAAATTAATCAAAATATAAGGGAATATGATAAAGCGTTAGATAATCATCAACAAGTGTTAGAAATTTATCAACAACTTTTTAACAAGTCAGGTCAAATTAGTACTCTCATCAACATTGCTGAAGTTTATCGCAAATGGGCAAAAAATTCTACAGCCATAAATTATTATCAAAAAGCTCTAGAAATTTCTAAGTCTAAACCCTACTATAGATATGGAGGAGAGCAAATTGATACTCTTAACAAAATTGGTGAATTTTATGGTAGCTTACAGCAATACAATAAGGCTTTAGATTATCATCAACAAGCTCTAGAAATCGCTAATAAATTTAATGACTATAAAAAGCAAATTGAGACTCTTAAGCAGATTGGTGAATTTTATAGTAGTCAACAGCAATACAGCAAAGCTTTAGATTATCACCAACAAGCTTTAGCTATTGCAAAAAAAACTGACGGTCAACTAGGAGAAGCTAATTTTCTCATGAAAATTGCTGCAATTTACCGTAAACTGGGAGAATATAACCTCAGCCTGGATTACTACCAAAAAATTTTAGCGATTACCGAAGTAATTGATGTACAAGAAATAGATAA
>JBCBPQ010000215.1:0-13122 GCA_039820645.1 Cyanobacteria bacterium J06633_8
ATCAGCAGTGCGAGAAATCACACAGTTATGTGTTGCTTTAACTGGTAATGCTTCTGTTAATCTTACCCAACCAATTGATGGTAATTTAATACGTTTACCATCACTTTTAATCCTTGGTTTAGCTCTAGAACCAGATTCAAGGTAAAAACTATCATGCTTTCCTTTTTTCTTGAATTTTGGCTGTTGAGCTAATTTTTTAAAAAACCTATCCCAAGCTGTACGCAAATCTTTGATTGCTTGTTGTGGAACGTTTTTATTCGTTTCGTAATACCAAGGATTGACAGATTTTACTTCGGCTACTAACTTTTTATGTAAGTCAATAGAACTTGGTAATTTGAGTGATTCGTCAGTTGAGCGTTGAACTAATATATCTTTGAAGACCGCATTTGCCCAGTTGTAAGCATGACGTGCTACACCAGATGCTTTTTTGAAAGCACTAATCTGCTTGTTGTTTGGAATTAACTCAACTTTGATACTTAAAAGCACTGTTAGCTGCATCAAGTGTGGTAACGTCATACGTTAATTAGTTTACTGGTAAAAACGTACCAAGACAATCCTATATAAACAAAAATTTACCGTAACTATGGCGCGGCGTTAAATTCTATTTCTGGACAATACGGGTATATATTTCCAGATATGGGTAGAAATTAGATAACAGTTACTAACCCGCAGCTTGAAGCAAAGTTATTACCGTGCTTGCGTTCGTAATAAGTAATAACTAACAACATTTAAATCATTCAAAATATAATTTCAATTTTTAATTTGTTTTTGCAGAAAAAAAGAATTAAAAATTGTCCGCGCTGTGAGACAATGAAGATGTTAGATTGATATTTTTATAATGAGAATATTGCCTTCTCTAAAAATTTAAGCAATATCCCCATTATAAGAATAGCTTCTACAAAAATAATATCATCAAACCGTTATTCTTAATCAAAAAAAATCGATTTTTATCGCAAATTGATTAACATTAATTTAGGAGTGATAAAAAAGACTAAAAATTTGAAAAATAAGTATTTATTTCGAGAAAAAGCGGTAGTTATATTAGCTGCATTTGTAAGCAAAGGAACATTGAATATGTTGAGTCGGAGAATAATCTTCTGACCGATGGGTACCTTAATTCTATTATAAGCTTTGATATTAACTAACGAAAAAAGGAAGAGACTATAGTTTCCAATATCCACAGTTAAACGAAAAATATAATTTTAATTTTTAATTTGTTTTTGGAGAAAAAGAATTAAAAATTGTTCGCACTGTGAGACAATAAAGATATGAGATTGAAATTTTTATAATTGGAATATAGCTTTACCTAAAAATTTGAGCAATATTCCCATTATGAAAATACCTTATACAAAAAATAATATCATCAAACCGTCACTCTTAATCAAAAAAATTCGATTTTTATCGCAAATTGATTAACATTAATTTAGGAGTGAGAAAAAATACTAAAAACTTGAAAAAAAGTATTTATTTCTAGAAAAAGCGGTAGTTATATTAGCTGGATTTGTAATCAAAGGAACATTTAGTATTTTGAGTAGCAGAATAATTCTCTAAGGGATGGCTATCTTAACTATTATAAGCTTTGATATTAACTATCGTTGCAAAATTTTCCTTGCTTGTTCTTCGATATTCTCGGATGTGGTTTTGAATAAAGTGTATGTGACAGTTAAGTCCATCTTTTCGCCTATTTTCAAAGTTTTTAACGGACTGAGGAATTCTAATTCAACGTAAGCTTGTGGATCTGAGTTAGTGTAGATTTCGGAACTACTATTATTATCGGGATAAATAACTTTATCTATTCTTGCTGAATCCATACGAACAGCCACATTTTCGCCAACCCATAATAATCTACTCGCATCGCTGCCAATTTTATGCTTTTGATTGCGATCGCGTGTTAAGGATAAGATACCGTTATCTATTTTCAAGTTAGCTGGTAAATCATCAGATTGCTTGTTATAACCTTGAGGAAAAATAGAAGGTTGGGGTATTGCTGCGAAAACAGAAACGGGTTCCTTTAACTGTGTTACTGTCCAAACAGAGACTTCTTGTAAATCACCTTTGACTTTATCAAAAGTCGTGGTGACTTTCATTATCGGTTGATTTGGTTCGAGTGTAATTCTACGGTAGAATCTAATTCCGTAAAATGGGTCAATTTCAGAAATTAAGGTTATCTCGTTTTTTTGGACTTCGATTTCAACTGGTGCTGCATCAAATGTAGCAGGTGGTGGCCAACTTATTTTTGTCATTTTTTTCCATTCAGATTGTGGTGCTGGCCAAGTTTTATCACCACCAAAGTTATTCCATTCTTCTTTATTAGGTAGTTTACCGTATAGCTGCGAATCTTCCCAAAATGTATTTTCTCCACCAGGGAGGCGAAATTGCATTATTCTGCCAATTGCTGGAACTATAACTGCTTCTACTTGGGAGTTACTCAAAATATAAGAATCTTCCCAACCTTGGTAATTAGTCTTTGTTACCGTCACCTTTTGTGACATATTGGCGTTAACGATTGAATAGCAGACAACTGCGAAAAACAATCCCAAACAAAACAGCAGTAAGTGTTTAAGTTTCATCCTTTATCCAACTCCACTCGATACAATCAGAAATTTACAATATCCACATTTCCAATAATTGCTTGACTTCCTTTAGAATTACCTTTAATATCTTTGACTTCTAAGACTTTTTCATTTTGAGATTCAAACCATTCCAATACAATCTGATAACTTCCCGATTGTAAACTAGGCTCAGTTTTTAACAAGAAGACATCTCGCATAACTATACCTGAAGAAGTTCGATAATCGGCAAAATATTTATTAAGAAGGCTTGTCTTTAAAGTTAAAAAACAAACTAATTTTTACCCGGTTGTATTCCTACAGTATTTAATGGAATCCGATAAACGCTATTACCAGCTGTAATATAAAGTGTTTTATAGTCTTTATTACCCCAAGCCAAATTTGTAGCTTTTTCAGTAACGCTTATTTTGTCTATAAGTTTACCTGCTGGAGAAAAAATCCAAACACCTCCAGAACCCGTACAATAAACATTACCTTTGGTATCTACTTTCATTCCATCGGGTACACCTTTATCTGTAGTTCCAGGTAATTCTGCAAATACTTTACCTGCACTTAAAGTCCCATCTGGTTTGACATCAAAAACGAGGATATGTAATTTTTCGGAATCACTGACATATAATTTTTTTTCATCGGGAGAGAAAGCAATTCCATTAGGGCGAATCATTTCTTTATTTAATAAAGTTAGATTCCCATTTGTTTCCCAACGATAGATACCATAAAATCCTAATTCTTCTTCTTCTTTTTTAATTCCATATGGTGGATCGGTAAAATAAATACTACCATCCGATTTAACTACAACATCGTTGGGACTATTAAGACGTTTATCCTTATAACGTTCTGCTAAAACGGTGATTTTACCATCTTTTTCAGTACGAGTCAGTTTGCGGTTATGTTGAGCGCTAATTAACCGTCTTTGATTATCATAAGCATTACCATTGGTATTTCCAGAAGGACGACGAAATATAGTAGGTTTATCTTTAGTATTCCACTTATATATAGTATCTGCTGGAATATCGCTAAAAAGTAAAAAGCCGTCGGGATTCCAAACAGGACCTTCTGTAAATTTTAATCCGCTGAATAACTTTTCTACTTTGGTATTATCATCGACAATATCTGATTTTTCAGATGTATTCGCATGAGTATTTCCACAGCTTGACTGTAAAATTAATAAGCCTAGTAATAAACTGTATGTAGCTATTCGGAAAGTTTTTTTTATCATTGTTATGTCTTCTATTTTTCCGCTAATGAGACAAGTTTTCTTACTTTTCCATCGCTCTTAGATGTGACGTAAATTTCGCCGTCTTCACCTATTCCAAATCTTACATCAGAACGGTTGCTACCAATAATTTCGAGAATACTTGCTTCTTTATTACCATCAAAAAGCCTCAGTTCTTTTATCTGTGCCTGTTTACCATTGACTAGTTCATCTACAGGTACGTGAAAGAAACGGGCATCGCTACCAAAGTCAGCAAAAATATATTCACCCACTAACTCGGGAATAGCTTTTCCTCGATATACATAACCACCTGCAATTGCAATCCCATAAAAACCTTGATAATTTTCGGGAATATCGTGGTCATATTGGGCTACCGGATAAGTATAACCATACTTGGCATCATCAGAGGGTAAATCGAAAAGCACATTTTCGTTATCTTCTTTAATAACCCAAGTTCCTTCACGATTTCCCCATCCATAATTAGCACCTTTGACAATCAGATTTACTTCTTCAATAAAAGCTTGTCCGATATCAGCAGCCAGCATTTTGTTATTACCACCCGTATCCCAACTGAAACGATGGGGATTACGCAGTCCATAAGCCCAAATTTCCCCTAATGTTTTTGAATCATTATCATTAACAAAGGGATTATCTTCGGGAATACCATATTTACCATTAGCACTGTTTCTACCAAAAGGATTTATCCGCAGAATTTTAGCCAAAGGTGTACTTAAATCTTGTCCGTTGTCGAGGGGATCTGTTTCGCTGACGGGGAAGCCATTACTACCTCCATCAGCTAAAGCGATGTACAACATACCATAATCGGCATCACCAGGTTTAGCATTGGGATTAAATCCTAATTCTCCCATATTATGGTCTTCATAGGGTTGTTCAATACGCATTATTTCCCGAAATTTTCCAGTAAAATCATTTGCTGCAGGATTATCAGCTTTCCACTCTAAAATTACATCGTGGTGAGAGCTTTCTCTAGTTTGATTTTCACTATTAAAAATTCTTTTCGTAACGGGAAAATCGGGAACAAGATTATTTTTTTCTTCACTATGTACGGTGTAGAAAATTCCATTTTCAGTAAATTCCGGATGAAACGCGAAATAAGCAAAACCCTGTTGGTTGGTTTGATAGCTAAATCCAGAACAGACTAAATTTTGAAAATTCATGTATAAAGAGGTTTTCCCATCATTAATGACATGCAATTTCCCTCGCATATCATTAACAAATAACCTACCGCTACCGTCACCAGGATTAGTTAAAAAATTTAATCTTGCTATTTTATTTCTTCCAGTTCCACTACCGGGTATTTGTGCTATTTCTTGCAAACCGACAATTAATTCTGATGTTTCAATTGTTTCCGGAATTGCCTCGGTTATCTGGGCATGAGAAATATTAGAAAAAACCAAACTTGATATCAAAATCAACCAAGTAAAAATAAAAATATAAAGCCTTTTAATTAAATTTTTTTTGACCAACAGCATCTTCTAAATCTTCATAGGTAATTTTTCCCATCTTTATAACGCTACGCTATGACCAAACCCCAATGCAAGCTCATCTAAAGAATTAAACCGGCATCTTCAATTAAGTAGGTAGGCATAATTAAATGTAAGATAAAACCTCACCCCTTCCCCTCTCCTTACTAAGGAGAGGGGTGGCTTTAGCCGGGGTGAGGTTTTATATTTAATTTGACCCAGTTACTTACCAATTCTCAATCCCTTGCCACCGCAAAATATTAAACTGTTTGGATAAATGCTTCTCTACATGGTTCGTAAGTGATAAATAGAATGTATGGTGTATTTAACAAAAATACATAAATAAAAACATTAGCTGAGAACAAAACTGTGATGGAAGCAGGATTACAAATTAATTGGGTTATGGCAACGTATGCTTGCTTGCAGTTTGTTGCTTGGGGATTTCTATCAATTTTGATTGCTGAGGTGATTCGAGATACTTATCATGCTGCTTGTCATCACGTGCAATGGTTATCTAAATGGCATAATAAACACCATCAAGTATACAAGCGAGATTTATCGATAATTTCTCTGGAAGCTTATAAAGATGCTCAGCTTTATCACGACATTGTTGAATCGATATTGGTGCTGGTTATCATCGGCGCGATCGCAATTATTTTTCGTCCGATAGGTTTATGGTTGGGGGTACTTTACGCTGCTACTTTCCTTTATGGAGCATCGTTAAGATATTTTTTAGGAAGAGTTGAAACCGACTATACCCATAAGCCGGGAGCATTAGAAGTAATTCCTTCTGTGTGGTGGGTAAATCGTACCTACCATTGGAGGCATCATTTTGATGATGTAAATGCTTATTATAGTGGTGTATTTCCTTTAGTTGATAAAGTTTTGGGAACCGCACTTTCCGTTAAAGGTAAAACTGTTGCTTTAACTGGAGCATCTGGTAGTTTGGGACAAGCTTTAACAGCTGAACTAGTTGCGAAGAATGCTAAAGTTATTGCCTTAACAACAAATCCGGAAAATATTGCCGAACAACCTAGAGTGACTGCGGTTGCTTGGGAGTCTGGTAAAGAATCGGAATTGTTTGAACGTTTACGAAAAGTTGATATTTTAATTATTAACCACGGAGTAAATGTTTACGGAAGTCGTACATCGGAGGATATTGATAAATCCTTTGAAGTAAATGCATTTTCATCTGTGAGATTAATGGACGTATTTTTCTCTACCGTTACCGGAGCAAATGCAAAAGCAACAAAGGAAATTTGGATTAATACATCGGAAGCGGAAGTATCCCCAGCTTTAAGCCCTTTGTATGAATTAAGCAAAAGAACTTTGGGGAATATTATTACTTTGAAAAGGTTGGATTCCCCTTGTACAATTCGTAAATTGATTTTGGGACCATTTAAAAGTCAATTAAATCCTTATGGGGTAATGTCAGCACGGCAAGTTGCAAAGGGAATTATATTTTTAGCGCGTCGGGATTTTCGCAACATTATTGTTACTGTTAATCCCTTAACCTATATCTTTTTCCCAATTAAGGAATTGACAACCTGGTTGTACTATCGGGTTTTTAGTAAGAAATAACAGATGGGGAATTGGGCATTGGGAGGTAAATTGCGGTTATCACTCAAGTTCAATATAGCCTTAACCTAGCTCCTTCCCCCTGTCATGGGTAGGTTTTTTAGATTAGACCTATTTTTCTGGTTTTATAACTAAAAACATTGGCTAGAACTTTGAATCTACGTTTATTAGTTGAGAATTTTCTCAACTATTTATCCAAAACCTAAATACCTACCCTTGAAAGGCTCCTTCCCCTCTCCTTGATAAGGAGAGGGGTGCCCGGAGGGCGGGGTGAGGTAATAATGTATGACACTAGTACTGCTTGCGTTCGTAAGAAGTAAGAAGTAAGAAGTAAGAAGTAAGAAGTTTGATTTTTTAGGCTTTTCAGGGATTTTTAATGGTTGCCTTATTTATGCCGTGCTGTACTAGACTGAAATTCGCTATACATTCGATAATTTTCATCAACTAATCAAAAAAATAGACGTAAAAAGAGACGTAAAATTTTACGTCTCTACATTAAATAATCAGTAAATCAGCAAAAGTTGAATTTATTCTTCTGTTTCTACGGCTTCATCTGCGGCTTCTATAACATTTGTTTCTGTTACTTCTGCATTTTCTTCATTTTCCTCGGAAGATTCATCTGACTCTTCACCACTATCAGAAGGAACTATTGCTACACCATTAATAAAATCTTCCTCATCGAGACGCTGCACTCTTACCCCAGTAGCCGAACGCGATTGAATGGAAATCGCATTTACTGCCTGTCGGATAATAATACCGCGACTTGTTACCATCATAATTTCGTTATCTTCACTAACAATATGTAAAGTTGCTAGTTCATCTTGAGTTTTGAGGTTTTTGAACTTGGTTGCCATTAAACCTTGTCCGGCACGATTCTGCAAGCGGAATTGTCCTACTGGTACCCGTTTACCGTATCCTCCGGTAGTAATTACTAAAACCCAAAGTCCAGAATTATTGTTATCCTCAACTTCTACAGTTGGTTCATTATCTGAATCTTCAGTTTCAACTGTTTCTGCTTCTGCTTCTGCAACTGGGGCTATATTATTCAAAATGTCAGCGGGAAGAACATCCATCCCCACTAACTCATCTCCACCTTTACGCAACTTCATAGCTTTTACACCACGAGTTGCTCTACCCAAGGGACGTAATTGTTCGTGAGTGCAGCGGAAATGAATTGCCATACCCATACGAGAACCAATAATTACGCTATCTTCGGCTCTAGCGCGACGTACCCAACGTAATTCGTCCCCTTCTTCCAAGGAAATTGCAATCAAACCGTTAGCGCGAATATTACTAAATGCAGCTAATGCAGTTTTCTTAATATACCCACCCTTAGTAAGCATTACCAAATATTCATCTTGGCTAAATTCGCTTACTGGTACAATTGAAGTAATCTTCTCTTCCTTGGGAATCGGTAGCATTTGTACGATGGGTGTACCCCTACTAGTACGAGAACCCAGAGGTAATTGGTAAGCTTTCATGCAGTAAACCACACCGCGTTCGCTAAAGAATAAAACGCTATCGTGGTCGCAACAAGTTAAGAAATGCTCTATATTATCATCATCTTTTACCTTGGCAGCGGCTTTACCCCGAGTTGCACGGCTTTGCGCTTCAAAGGTATTAACCGGCATTCTTTTCATATAACCTTGCTGGGTAAGCAAAATTATGACTTTTTCGTTAGCAATTAAATCTATATCATCTAATTCCCCTTCTTTATGGGTAATTACCGTCCGCCGGGGTGTAGCGTGTTTTTCTCTTAATTGCTTGACTTCGGTTTCAATAATTTCTAATATTCGTTCTCTACGAGCGAGAATATCTCTTAAATCTGTGATTTGTGCCTGTAACTGCTCGTGTTCTAAGCGAATTTTATCAGCTTCCAAAGCTGTCAACCGTCGCAACTGCATTTGTAAAATTGCATCGGCTTGAGCTTCCGATAACCCATAATTGCTAATTAATTGACCTTTAGCCGTTGGAGCATCCGCAGCATGACGAATCAAGGCAATAATTTCATCTAAATGGGACTGTGCAATTAATAAACCTTGTAAAATATGGTCTCTTTCCTCAGCCTTCCGTAATTCATAACGGGTGCGTCTGGTAATTGCTTCAATGCGGAAATCTAAGAAAACCTCCAAAAACCGCTTTAACGTTAATAAAATGGGTTCTCCATTCACCAACGCCAACATATTTGCGCCAAAATTAGTTTGTAGCGGCGTTAACTTGTATAAATTATTCAACACCACGCGGGGATAAGCATCGCGTTTGAGTTCGATAACCACCCGCATTCCATCGCGATCGCTTTCGTCGCGAATATCGGAAATGCCGTCAATCCGCTTATCGTTAACCAGTTCGGCAATTTTTTCAATCAGCGCTGCTTTATTAGTTTGATAAGGTAGCTCTGTAATAATTATTGCTTCACGTTCGGGTCTATTACGCTGCTGGATAGTTTCAATATTAGCTACCCCGCGCATAGTTATAGAACCGCGTCCGGTGGTATAAGCTTCCTTGATTCCCGAAGTACCGAGAATTTGACCCCCCGTAGGAAAATCGGGACCGTGGATATATTTTGTTAATTCAATATCAGTAATTTCCGGGTTGTGAATTAACGCCACCAACCCATCAATTAACTCTCCCAAATTATGCGGAGGGATATTAGTAGCCATCCCCACCGCAATACCGGAAGAACCGTTCAAAAGTAGTTGCGGAACCCTCGCAGGTAAAACAGTAGGTTCTTGCTGCGAACCGTCAAAGTTATCGATAAAATCGACAGTTTCCGATTCGATATCTTCAAGTAAGGCATCGCTAGTTAAAGATTGCAAGCGGCATTCAGTGTAACGCATAGCCGCCGGAGGGTCATTATCGACACTTCCGAAATTACCATGTCCCTCAATTAAAGGCGACCTCATCGAGAAACTTTGCGCCATCCGCACCAGGGCATCGTAAACAGCCGTATCGCCGTGGGGGTGATATTTACCTAACACTTCCCCTACAACACGGGCACATTTACGGAAGGGGCGGTCAGCCGTTAACCCCAACTCGTGCATAGCATAGAGAATCCGACGATGCACAGGTTTCAGACCATCCCTGGCATCTGGCAAAGCGCGACCGACAATCACGCTCATTGCATATTCCAGATAAGACCTGGACATCTCGTTTCTCAGATCCGTCGGGATTATCCGCTCCTGAGAGTAGGTCATAACCTAAAAAACTCCAAAAATCGCAAATTTTAGGGCTTAAATCAGAAAAAAAGCCAAATTATTCCAAATGATGCTTGAATAATCGCCATTATTTGGTACAATTTTAGCACATTTTGCGTATTTTTGCAGAAGATTGCCATTGGGATCGGGCATTGGGAATGGGGCATTGGTCATTGGGCATTGGGCATTGGGAATTGCGATGTAGGGTGTGTGAGGGTTACCGAGAATTTTATATACAACCAACTAATTTGAGATTGCCCTCACGCAGCAGTTAATTGAAAGGATAATGTTTTCTCTCGTTCCAAGGTTCTACCTTGGTATATAGTTCAAGAGGCTCTGCCTCGTTTTTATCTGGAGGCAGAGCCTCCGAAAACGCATTTTCAGGCAGAGCATGGAAACGAGATATTTGTGCCGACTTACTTAACTCCCAACTCTTTTCTGGGCAGCCACAATCAACGCTTGGGCTTCCACATCATTACTAGGAATCATATTTGCAATACCCAAACTCAAACTGATATCGGCAATCTTCAACTTTTCAATTTCATTACATATCAAATGAGCAACATAAAATGCCCCATCACCATCGGTATTCGGTAAAATTACGGCAAACTGATATTCCCGATAACGCGATAACGCGCGACTAAATCAATAGCACGCTTAGCACAATTATTAATTACCTGAGCAATTTCAATTAAAAATTCATCGCTCTTTTGATTGCCATAAACATTTTTATAGGATTCAAAATCCTTGATTTCGCATAAAATTAACGATATTGGCAACTTTTCCCGTTTGTAGCGCTGCCATTCTTGTTCTAAATATTCATCGAAGCGGCGACGGTTGGCTATATTCGTTAAACTATCTATCCTTGCTTGACGAGTTAGTTCTAATTCTAAAAGTTTTGTTTGAGTGATATCGCGGATAGTGAAGGTAATTCCATCACCCAAACTGACTGCAATGATTTGATACCAATTTTGAATATTTTCGGTTTCGTAATATAGCTCTTGATTTAACGGTTTTCTGGTTTCAACTACCTGTATTAAGGAATCAAATAAACTTGAATTATCCTGAAAAATCTTGTTTTTAAGTAGAAAATCACCAATTAAATCTTCCTCTTTGCTGTAAAATAACTTCGCGATCGCGGGATTAGCCATTAAAAAGCGAAAATCGGTAATATTCCCAATGCTACTATCTCTCACCGCTTGCAATGCTGCAATTCCATCGAGGGAAGTATTTAAAACGCTTTCTAAAAATGCGCGGGATTGATAAAGGATTTCTTTGGTTTGTTTTAGTTCTTGGATTTCCAGTTGTAATTGGGAAATATAGTCTTTTGAATCAAAATCCCCAGTCGTGGAATTGTCAGAAATATCCGGGGGGAGGTAGGTATTACTGGCGACAGAGTTTTTTTCCAACACTAGTCGCAAATTGGTTTTAGTTACTTTTTCTCCCAGGATTTCGGAAAGCTGTTTCCATAATTTGTAAGCTACATCTTTGATGTATCCCGCACTTAAGTATGAGTTTTTCGCAACGGTAGAATATGTTTGATTGTTCCAAACTGCTTTTAATATTTCTTTTTCTATAGAATTTAGTTCTTTACCTGTATTGGTATAGGAAATTGTTTCTATAAATTTTAGTGCTTCTTCGATGAGCATCAATGAGTCGTTTTTCTTTTTCCAACATCCTAGTATAGGTTATTTTCTTGTGAGATAAACTAAATCATCTTGACATAATACTTTTATGCAAGAGAATATTATTCCCGTAGCAATTGAGACAGAAGAAGAATACGATCGCGTTTTAAAAATTGTAGAGGAGCTAACTTTCAAGAAAAATCGTACCAGTGAGGAGAAATTTTACTCGTAATGAGTCCACATCCGAATTATCTTCACGACCTGCTCGGATTCAATTACTTCGTAAACTAGGCGATGTTGTATATTTATTCTGCGGGAATAAGCACCAGATAAATCTCCCACCAGTTTTTCATAAGGTGGAGGATTTTGAAAAGGATTTTCTTCAAGTAGTGCCAGCAACTCCTTAGCTTTTTCTTTCAAATTGCTAGAAGCTAATTTTTTCGCATCTTTTTGTGCTTGTTTTGTGTAAACCAATCTCCAACTAATTTGCTCGTCACTCACCAATCTAATTCCTCATCACATTCTTCAATAGAAGTTGCTAAACCTTCTTTGATAGATTCTCTCATTCCTGGAATAGATAATAAGTAAAGAGTTTCTTGAATAGCAGACCAATCTTTTTCTGAAAGTAGAATCGCATTACCACGCTCACCTTGAATGATAATTGGTTTACCGTCTTCTGAAACTTGGTCGATAAGTTCTTGTAAATTATTTTGAGCGTCTTTAATAGGAAGCGAGGACATTACAGTTTTTTGACTTGGAACAATCTTACTGTAGCTTATTTGAGTATTTAGTATGATTTACACGAAACATGTGTGGGGATAATCCAAAATCCCATGACTTTTCTGACTTTAATACCTGACTTACACGACTGACATAGTTGTGACACTTTTGTGACTATAGATAGGGGAAACAAAAAACGGGTTCCCGAAAATAAGATAAAGCTTTTTTTTGAAAAAAATAAATTTTAATTAAAAAGAATAAGTTACCTTTTGAGGTAGATTTGACTATCTCTCCCGAGCAAGCGACTACTGCAAATAAGAAGGAAGAAAGACAGCTATAATCTCAGTAATTTACTTCAAAAACATGAAATTTAGTCAATTTTTTGTTCTGGTAACTAGCAATATGTTTTTACTTGGACAGCTACTCCTAATTAATAAATATTGGTCAAAACTATAGAGAATTCTTTAGCTGTTTTTCTCTATTACTGCACAATAAAAATTTAGTAGTAGAAGAGTAATTAGCTCCTAGGGTGTGCTAGCCGTTCTCATAACGCAATATTATCAATAATTTTGTGCGTTAGGCATTTCATCCTAAGCTGAGGGGGTGACAAGGTGAGTGTAACGTAGGCAGGGCAAGCCTTTCACTTTAATTACTGCTAAAAAGATAGGAACAGTTTTTAGAACGACTCCTACGAAAAATAAGGATTTGAAACGTTTATTGATAAAAAAATAATAA
>JBCBPQ010000216.1:0-13110 GCA_039820645.1 Cyanobacteria bacterium J06633_8
AACACAGAAGTCAGAATTAAAGAAAGAAACCGAGTCATTGAAGCTCTTAAATATACGAGAGCGGATTTAGTTCGCGCTCTCAAAACTGAAAGAATTTTGAGAGATAATAAGAAGTTTATTGTTAATAATTCTGAACTACTTGCAAATAACTTGGCAACATTAACTCAGATGCAAGTTTCCGAACAAGCTTCCGAACATGGCAGGTTACTCAATGAAGCATTAGAAATTGCCATAGACGTACAGCAAGAAATGAAAAGATTGCAGAGTCATCAATAATTATTATTGTTTAACTTGTTTCTGGTGGGTGTAAATCGTTGCTTTGCTCTCACTTTGCCTGTATAACCGCAAAATCATGCTTTTACCTAAAGCATAAAGCAAATCGATCAATTTCAGAACAAAAAGCTTGAAACCCGGTTTACTAGAGCAGCAAACGGTCTAACATGAGTAAATATAAAACAAAAAGCTCTTTGCGCGTAAAAGCATGAACTGGAAACAAATTGCTGGTAGCTGGGTAATGGTTCCCCAGCGCCCTATCGGTATCGTTCATTTTTTAGGTGGTGCATTTGTCGCTACCGCACCCAATGTTACTTACCGTTTATTGCTCGAATATCTTGCTGAAAAAGGCTTTGCGATAATTGCCACCCCATTTGTAAATACCTTAGACCATAACGCCATCGCTCAACAGGTTTTGTTAGATTTTGAGCGAGTAATAGTACGTTTAGAAGATAGAGAAGCAGCTTTTAGGGGTTATCTTCCTATATACGGATTAGGGCATAGCATGGGATGCAAACTACATTTGCTCATCGGCTGTTCTCCAGGAGTCGAGCGTGCGGGTAACATTCTCATGTCATTTAATAATTACGCAGCAAGAGATGCTATACCTTTGGTGGAGCAATTCAATACTGCGGTGAATGTTGAGTTTACCCCTTCACCAGCAGAAACTTATAGCTTGGTGAAAGAAAATTACAATATCCGTCGCAATCTATTAATCAAATTTAACAACGATACTCTTGACCAATCAGCAGCTTTAAATAAACTGTTACAAAATCGCTTTAAGGATATGGTAACAACCCAGACCCTCAAAGGCAATCACCTTACACCTTTAGGTCAAGATGTTAAATGGCAGCCCTCTCAAGAATTTAATCCACTTGATGCTTTAGGACAGTGGTTTAAGCAAGAAGTATACAGAGATTTAAATCAACTAAAACGTAACTTGATATTATGGCTAAATCCTCTATCACCACTATAATCGGAAGATGATATGTATAGATTTTACTAGGCAAAGCTTAATCATAGTATTTTTCTAGTGGATCGGGGTCATAAATAATAGAAGTAATTCAATTTTCTATTTTATTTTTTAATTTTTTACGATCAAGCGGCTACTTTCTATGTTTCAAATATTAGTAATTGATGATGACCCTGCCGTTCAAATTTTACTGAAAAGGATGCTGGAGAAGCAGGGTTATAAAGTAGTTGCAGTTAGCAACGGTGAAGAAGGAATAGCACAGGCTATAGTATCTCATCCAGCGCTAATTATTTGTGATTGGTTAATGCCGGGATTGAGTGGTATTGATGTTTGTCGTTACATAAAAAAAGACCCCAATTTGTCTACTACATTTTTTATTCTTTTAACATCTTTGGATTCTGTTGCAGATCGTGTAAAAGGATTAGATGCGGGTGCTGATGATTTTATCACTAAACCCATAGAGCAAAACGAAATGCAAGCGCGGGTAAGGGCTGGGTTACGTTTACATCAAATGAGTCGAGACTTAAAAGTTCAGAAGCAAATTCTAGAAGCAGAATTGTCAGAGGCTGCGGATTATGTGCGCTCTCTTTTACCAACGCCAATGGTACATCCTTTTAATATTAATTATACGTTTATTCCTTCCCAGCAACTTGGTGGTGACTGTTTTGACTACTATTGGTTAGATCCGGATTATTTAGCAATTTACCTACTCGATACAGCAGGACATGGACTAAAAGCGACTTTACCTTCTATTTCGGTATTAAATTTACTACGTTCCCGGGCTCTAAAAGATTTAAATTATTACCAACCTAAAGAAGTACTAAATGCATTGAACAATACTTTCCAGATGAATTACCAAAATGATAAATACTTTACTATCTGGTATGGAGTTTACAATATAGTTAAGCGAGAGCTAATTTATTCAAGTGCGGGTCATCCACCTGCGATATTATTATCTGATTACAATGAAATTCAATTATTAAAAACCCCTGGAATGCCTGTCGGGATGTTTCCAGAGGTTCAATACACTAATGGTTTTTGTAAAATCGAAAAAAACAGCACCTTGTACATTTTTAGTGATGGTGCTTACGAGATAAGTTTATCTGATGGTCAACTTATGGGACTAGAAAATTTTATCCAAAGGGTTACGCGGTTGTATCACTTTTCTAGTAGTCCTCTAGAAAATATTCTTAATTGTCTGGTTGATTTGAATTCAAAAAACACCTTTGATGATGATTTATCGATACTTCAAATCGGCTTTAATTAAGAAAATTATGAAAGTACAGGTTGATTTACAGGTGAATTTACAGATTTATTAAATTCATCTTGGTTGGAAAAAATTTCAAAAACTGTGTCCATTCCTGTCAGTTCAAATAAAATCTTGACTTGCTCATTAATAGAACAAAGCACCAACTTTATATTTGATGCTCTTAAGTTTTTAAATACTAATACTAAAGCACCCAAACCCGAACTATCCATAAAAGTAATTTCTTTTAAATCTAACAGTACTGTTTTTGTTTTGCTGTCTAATGAATTAGTAACTTCTTCTCTAAAATCTTGGGAAGTAGTTGCATCTAAAACGCCACTGGGTTTAACAACTTTAATATCCTCTGCCATAATTCCTCTGTATTTTTACAGTAAAAAAACGTCTATTATTTAAATCCATATTAATCATAATTCATTTGATGACAACTTGCCAGAGGGTTGTTTCTTAATTAATTACCGACCTACTACTAAAAAATGGGCTCCTTTTTTCCTTGCCATATGTTAGAGGATTTTTTAAAAGCCTTCGTTTTCACAGGTAAGGACTCGTCCGTTGTGGGTCTTCGATCCATAACGGGAAGTCCCTTGAGATTTGTTTTCTTCTAAAAAAATCTCAAGGGTGCTCGACTGCCCATTTTTTACATAGGAATTATGATCTCACGACGTTAATTTTGATGGATGTATCTATCGTAAATATAAAAAGCTTCCCCTCTTTCCACTCTCCGCACTGTTCTCCCTGCTTACCAGTCAAAACTAATAGGGCACACACTTGCCTAGCAATATATTAATTACTGCTGATGAAGTGGAATTGAAATAATAAATTCACTGCCTTTTCCTGGTTGGGAAATACACTCGATGGAACCACTATGTCTTTCGGTAATAATCTGATGACTAATAGTTAGGCCCATTCCCGTAGCTTTATTGGCGGACTTGGTTGTGAAAAAGGCATCGAATAATTTTCCCTTAATATCTTCTGCTATTCCCGTTCCGTTATCGACTATGCTAATCATTACTTTTTCTGATTGCAAAATTTCTGTGTGAATCTGAATTTGAGGATTGCTGTTCTGTATCCGTTTTGATTCTATTGACTCTTCTACAGCATCTAAAGCATTGCTCAAAATATTTATCAAAACTTGATTTATTTGACCGGGATAGCACTCTACTGATGGTAAGTTACCGTAATTTTTAATAATCTGAATAGTTGGGCGTTCTAATTTGCCTTTAATGCGATTCTCTAACATTATTAAAGTCCGATCTAGCCTTTCATTAATATCAATTTTTTTGATTTTCGCTTCATCTAAACGGGAGTAAGTATGTAAATATGCAATTATTTCTCGAATGCGTTGCGCTTCTATTCTCATAGAATCGAGAAGGTTAGGTAAATTCTGAAGCAGCAATTTTAAGTCAAAAACTTCGAGCATATTCTGTATTTCTGATGCAGGCTGAGGATAATAATTTTGATAAAGTTGCACTATATTTAAGAGATTGTAAGCATAATTATTTACATTACTAATATTTTCGTAGATAAAGTTTGCAGGATGATTAATTTTTTGGGCTACTCCTGCAAGTAAATTACCCAATGAAGACATTTTTTTGTTTTCTAATAACTGCATTTGAGCCTTTTGTAGTTCGTTAAGGGCTGCTTCTAATTCTTGTGTTTGCTGTTTTAATTGCGTTTCTGCTTGTTTGCGTTCGCTTATATTAAATGATGTACCTATAATCCGATAAATTTTACCTTCTGCATTTCTCAAAGGATTGAGAGTAGTCAACCAACAAAGTTCTTGATTTTTTAAAACTAGATTTTCTTCATAATTTATAGCTATACCTGCTTCTAAACATCTGATGTATTGTTGACGTATTTTTGCACCTTGAACGTCTCCAAATACTTCTTCAGGAAATTTGCTTATTGTATCTTTTGCATTTATACCGGTAATTTTTTCTGTAGCTGAGTTCCAATCAGCATAAACAAATTCGCGATTATCTAAAACATTAACAACGAAAATCAGTTGTTCAACTCCTTGGTAAATATTGCGGAGAAACTGTTCTTGTTCTTGTAAAGTTGTTTGTGCTTCTTCTCGTTTGGTAATATCTAGAACCAGAGACGCAACACCAATTACTTCACTATTCGCGGCAACTAAAGGATTGTTATACCATTCACAAATAATGTTTTTACCTTCTTTGGTAATATTCTCTGTAACAATTCGGGTTCCACCTTTCTGGGAAAATAATGCAGTTTTTAAATGATGGATTTGTTCTAATGCTGTTTGGGAAACTATAAACTCGAAATGACTACCAATTGCTTCTTCTTTTGTATACCCAAAAATCCTTTCTGCGGCTTTATTCCATTCTTGTACCTTAAAATCTATATCCCATTCAATTACAGCTAAAGGCGTTTGTTCTACTAATAACTCTAATCTTTGCCGAGAAGTTAAAAGTTCTGATTGTACCGATTTGCGATCGCTAATTTCTTTTTGTAAGCTGCGATTGCTTTGCATTAATTGCTGAGTTCGTTCTTCTACTCGTTTTTCTAAATCTGCATAAGCTCTTTTCAAAGCTCTCTCGGCTTGTTTCAAAGGAGTTATATCCATCACCACACCATCCCAAAGAATCGAACCATCTTTCTGTTTTTGTGGACGGGATGCAGTTTGTATCCATTTTATTTTTCCAGAAGTGAGAATAATTCTTCCTTCCCATTGCCAAGGTTGCAAACTTCGAGCAGAAGCAGCGATAGATTTTTCAAAGTTCTCACGCTCATCTCTATGAACGCAAGAAATAAATAAACTAGCATCAGCACTAATCTGTTCTGGCGGAAGCTCGTAAATTTCAACACAGCCGGAACTAATATAAGGAAAGCTAAATTTATTGTCAGTCCCCAATTTAAATTGATATAACATGCCGGGAACATTAGCAGAAAGTTTTTGTAATTTTTCCTCACTGAGTCGAAACTGATTCTCTATTGCTTGGCGTTGTTTAATTTCTTTTTGTAAATGGGTAATTACTTTAGTAAGTTCGGAAGTTCGCTGATGTACTCTAATTTCTAATTGTTCATATAATGAATGCAAAGTAACTTCTACTTCTTGATGTTCGGTGATATCTTCCAAGGTTCCTAAAACACTAGTAACTTTCCCATTCGCATCGCAAATCGGAATTGTGTTAACTTCTAACCAACACTGTCTACCATCTGCTTGCAATTGTGGTTTAACAATTCTTTCAGGTATTTTTGATTCAATCACTCGACTATCATTAAGGCGAAACCAATTAGCTTCTTCTTCTTTCCAAGGTAAATCAAAATCAGTTTTACCTTTAATTAATTTTGGATCGCCTACTCCTGCAATATCTGCAAAAAAGCTATTGCAACCCTTGTATACAGAATTAGAATCTTTCCAGAAAAGCGCTTGTGGTATATGGTTTAAAACTTCTTCTAATAATGCTTTAGACTCGCGCAATCTTGTTTCCACCTGAAAATGCTGATTAATTTGTTGCGTTAATTCTCGAATAGTACTAATAAGAAACTGATTTCCTTCTTCATCCTTAAACACGCATTTTTTTATTGCCACAAAACGTTTTGTTCCATCTACATCTGTAATGCATTCGTCAGATTCATTTTGATTGGACGTAGTAAAAATAAATTCATCTTTTTCCCAAGATGAATCCGCAACTTCATTCTCAAACAAGTCAAAATCAGATTTACCGATAATTTCTTCTCTACTGCGTCCAATAAAATTACAATAGGCATCATTAGCCAGCACCCAACAATGTTGACGGTTTTTGACAAAAATAGCGTCAGAAGTACCGTTGATTACCATTAGCAAAAACTCAGCAGAAGAAGCAACTGGGTGCTGTGTTTGAGAATCCTCTTGGACTATTTCCTCCCGACTAAGGGACGATTCATTGTTTACTTTGTCTTTATTCATCCCCAAAATCCTATTCCCGTAAAGATTTTAGCCTTCATTAGATGCTGACTTTATTTAACACACGCCAATGCGCTTAATTCATAAAGCTTCCCTTTTCCAATATGCACTTAACTAGTATTCCCGGAATTGATACGGTTTCAACATCTAACACTAAGAATTTTGGATTTTGGATTGGCATAGGGCATTGGGAATTAGGCATTGCTAATCGAGGCACCACACCCTGCGGGTGAACAACTGCTTACTGCTCACTGCTCACTGTTTACTGCCTAAACCGGACTAACTTTTGCCCGATACAGCAACTTATCCCCTTGACGGTAGCCGGTATAACGAATTTTTACTTTTTCCTGGGGTTGTGCATTACCTTCTATTAATTGATGGATTTCGGGTTCGTAAGGTAATTCTGTATCTACTTGTGCAATGGCTTCAATTCCCCATTCTTGCAAAAGCCTTGTAATTGGTTTTTCTATTAATGGAATTATATTCGCTGCTGGTAGCTGACGATTTGCTCTAGCTTTGCTTGCTGCCGTAGGAAATTGAATTAATAACGATTCAAGGATTTGTAAACTCGATTGCTGAAATTTAGCGAGTAATAATTGTTCTTGATTTTCTAATTGTTTTTGTAAGCGCTCGTATTCTTTTTTTAAATCTGTTATTTCTGAAGATGATAACTGTTGAATTGAAGCTGATTTTTTAATTAAATTTGTTTCAGAAAAATTATTTATTAGCTCACCTAAATCTATTTTTAATGCTTGAGATAATTTTACCAAAAATTCTAAACGCATTTGCTGAATTTCTCCTTTTCGCAAACGCTGTATTTGATATTCAGAAACTCCAGCTACTTTACTCAAAGCTTTAAAACTAGAAATATCTTTTTGCTGCATTAATTCCCGCAGCTTTTGAGTAAAATCGATTTTTTTTTCTCTTGTTGATGACATCCGCAAATATTTTTGATTTTAGATTTTCGGTTTTGGGTTAACAATCTTCAGTAAGGAATCAGTAGTGAGTTGTTAGTGGTTAATTTTAAATCACTGCTCACTGTTTGTTAACTGTTCAACCTAACGCAATATCTAAAAACATCATTACCACAAATCCAAACATTATTCCTATAGTTCCTTCTTTCTCAAAACCGTTACGGTGAGATTCGGGAATTATTTCGTCACTAATTACAAACAACATTGCTCCAGCTGCAAATCCCATTGCCCAAGGTAGTATAAAGTTGGCTACGCTCACTACACTTATACCAACTAAACCACCAATCGGTTCTACTAAACCTGTCAGCAGCGAAATCAATAGCGCATAACCTGAAGAATATTTCTCTGCGACTAAAGATAATGCTACTACCAAACCTTCGGGAATGTTTTGCAAACCAATTCCTATAGCAACAGGAATTCCATCGCTAATATTGTTATCACCAAAATTTACACCGACAGCTAATCCCTCTGGAAAATTATGAATTGTAATCGCCAATATAAATAACCAAACTCGCGATAAATTATTAGCGTTACAGTTTTCTTTACCCATAAAAAAATGCTCGTGGGGCAAAAAACGGTGAGCTAGCTGCAAAAATGTCCCACCTAACACTATTCCCCCTACCATTATTAAAGCGGCGATCGCCTTTGAATAACCTTGTATTTGTGCGGCTTCGGTTCCCGGTATAATTAATGAAAATGATGTCGCTGCCAACATTACTCCCCCACCAAAACCCAGCATTATCCCCTGTACCCGTTGGGTTATCTTGATTGGCAAAAATATTGGTAAAGCTCCAATTACCGTAGCAAGTCCAGTCACTAAACTAGCAATCGCACCAACTGCAAGGTTGTTCATAGTTAAGAAGGTTCACTTGAACGGACTAAAATAAATCATAGTGGTTATGAGTTTATTTCACAATATCTCTCTATACTAATTTAAAAGATTCTTTGCAAGTACAATTGAATCAATCGCTGCGTTTTACAAGTAATTTGGGCGTAAATGTCGTAATAAACGATGAACAACACGGCTTTTGCTTGGAAAGTGCAGGTTTTTCTGATATTGAGTATGGCTATTTTTTTGCAATACTTCAATGATGGAACATCTTTATGGGATGATTAGTGATTTGATGAGGGTTTTGGAAGATGAAAATTAGAAGTAATTTTAACTGGTACTCCTTTCTTAAAAAAGCCAGTAAAGAAGCACTTGGGAATTATGAATATGGAGAGATACCTTGGAAATTTGATAAATATAAATCAAAATTATTTTTTTATTTTTAACTTTTATTTCAAATGTTATTTGAATGAAAAAAAAATTTAAAGTGGCGAAAATATGCAATAATTTAAAATATAAATCTTACTCTTAAAATAATGGGAATATAAGCAAAATTTTTAAAACAAGCAAGCCTTTCCATTATTTAAAATTATTTATATAAAAAATAATACCATTAAACCGCTACGAATAAAAAAAAATTTCAGTATCTATATTTATTAAAAATTTATCTAAAAAATACAGCTATAAAATATACGCTTTGCAGCAAAAACTAAGTAATTATCTCATTATAATGGGCATTATATTAGATGTGTTTGTAATAAATTAAACGTCTAAAGTTATTAACATGACTAAGGCTGCGTGTCAGAAAAATCGGGTGGTGCCGTAACTCCGCAGCCTTATATTGCCTGTAGAATTAGTCAGTGTAAAAGCAACGGCAGTTTTCCGGGAAGATTATCTACACCGCAAACTGCCTCCCCAACAAGAAAAATATGCCAGCAAGACTCTGGAATTATAAAACAAACCACAGAGAGGGTAGAGAAAAAGAAGAAAAAAATTAAGCCTTCCGACTAACCATTGTTGCACTCGCTTGGTCAACTGGTAGTAATAAAATTTCGCTGAGGTTAACGTGTGACGGACGAGTTACGCAAAATAAGACTACGTCAGCGATATCATCTGGAGTGAGGGGAGTAAGTCCTTGATATACTTTCTTGGCTTTCTCATCATCTCCATGAAATCGCACTTGACTAAATTCCGTTTCTACTAAACCGGGATCTACCGAACTTACACGAATCGGAGTTCCTAACAAATCTTGTTTCAAACCTTCGGAAATTGATTTAACTGCGGCTTTAGTCGCACAGTAAACATTACCACCGGGATAAGTTTGATGTCCTGCGATAGAACCGATGTTAACTACATGACCGCGCTGACGTTCTACCATTCCCGGAACTATATATCGGGTAAGGTAAAGTAAACCTTTAACATTGGTATCAATCATTTCTTCCCAGTCCTGAAAGCTACCTTCTTGCAGCTTGTCTAAACCGCGACTAAGACCAGCATTGTTAACAAGAATATCGATATTAGACCATTGAGCGGGTAAATTTGAGATGGCAGATTCTACAGCGCTACGGTTGCGGACATCGAGTTCTAATAAATGAAAATTTTCTGAGGATAATTTTAAATTTTCTACAAGTTGCTGCAAACGTTCAAAGCGTCGTGCAGCTAAAACTAATTTTGCTCCCGCTTCTGCAAAATATTTGACGCAAGATGCACCAATACCACTACTTGCACCAGTTATTAAGACAATTTGATTTTGAATTGAAAGCATCTGGTTAGTTGATAGGTGATAGTGGTTAGTTGATAGTTGATGGTGGATAGTTGTTAGAAGGCTGGGATTTAATGATTTACTTCCAATTCCTAGCAACGCTTCAACTAACCATTAACCACTAACAACTAACTTATTATTATCTTCCCACAACTGGGACGCGCTGAGTAATCATGGTCATACCATTTCCTCGTACTAATACCGCAGAAATCCATTGATTGCCAGGAGTTGTGGGCGCTCTGCCAACTTTGAATATTCCACCAGCAGCGAGTAATTCCAAGTTTACAGGTGTAGGTTTGAGTAATTTTCCTGGTTTTACGGGTTCATCTAAGGCTGCACCTAAAAGGAAACTATCACCTAAAGGCTCCTTGACAATAGCATCAAAATAATAGCGCTGTCCGGCTTTTAGTTTTCGTGGTAAATTAATATCTACTTTAGGAGGGTTAACACCGGAAGTCAGCTGAGTTTTTTCTGACAAAATATCTTGACGAATAATTTTACCGTTAACAATACGTTGACGCGATTTAATCGTGGCATTCATGCCTAACTTGTTTTTATTTGCCGAAGGTAAACCAACTATATTAGTTACCGTTTCGGCAATAATACTGTTACCTTGGGTTCTCCAAGATTGCAGTTTGGTATTGTAAGTTAAACCTGGATAACTCTTCCACAAAGAAGTTAAAGCTTTTTCCATGCTCGAACGATTTAATCCGTCTCCATGAACGAAACGAGGGCTGTAAAAGTTCATTACACCCTTGATATTACGGCGATTTGCAGCTGCATCAATTTGCGTTAATAAAGTTTTGAGTTGTGGCGGTGCATTTTGCACTCTATTTTGCGTTAAGAGAATTCTTAGTTTAGCAGATGTATTTTGTGATACATTTGCCTCGGCAGGCATCCAACTACTAGATAAACCTAGCGTCAAAATACATAAAATTGCCCAACGGCTACTAGTAACTCTTGATTTTCTTGCTGGTATTAAGGTATTAAAGTTAGGCATTGGTGATAATGTTGTAGGTAATTTAACTACAGTAATTATTTGCTGTTTTAATGTATTCTTCATTCTATAACTTCACTTTATAAGTGACATTCCGGATGGGTATACAAAAAACCAGGAAATTGTTTTATCTTATTCAAGCTAGCCGCTAACAGGGTAAAGGGTTAATGCAAGACGCTCCTATACGATTACTTATAGCAGCCAGCGGAACTGGCGGACATCTTTTTCCGGCGATCGCACTTGCGGAACAATTGCCAGATTATCAAATTGAATGGTTGGGTGTTCCTAACAGGTTAGAAACTCAGCTAGTTCCCGAACAGTATAAATTGAATACTATCGGAGTTGAAGGGTTCCAAAAAGGTTTGGGCTTTTCTTCATTACTCACCTTGGGTAAACTCCTGGGCTCGATTCTACAAGTAAGAAAAATATTAAAACAAGGCAAATTTAAGGGAGTTTTTACAACAGGAGGCTATATTTCCGGTCCTGCTGTGATTGCGGCTCGTTCTCTGGGTTTACCCGTTATTCTTCACGAATCTAACGCTTTACCCGGTAAAGTTACTCGCTTTTTCGGTCTTTTGTGTAATGCTGTGGCAGTAGGATTTGAAGCTGCTGCAAAATATTTACCTAAAAATAAAACTATATATACTAGTACGCCGGTACGTTCTGCATTTTTAGAACCAGGAATTGAAGCATCGCTAGATTTATCAATTCCTCCAGATGTACCTGTAATTGTAGTTTTTGGTGGTTCTCAAGGAGCTGTTTCTGTCAACAAATTAGTGCGGGAAAGCGCTCCTGCATGGTTTGAAGCTGGTGCTTATGTAGTGCATTTAACAGGAAATCAAGACCCAGAAGCCGATAGTCTTGAGCATCCCCAGTATATTTCGATGCCATTTTACAACAACATGGCAGCGCTATTAAAAAGAGCAGATTTAGCTATCAGTCGTTCCGGTGCTGGAAGCGTCACGGAATTAGCTGTATGCGGTACTCCAGCGATTTTGATACCCTATCCTTACGCAGCAGAAGACCATCAAACCTATAACGCTCAAGTATATACGACGGCAGGAGCGGGGATATTATTTCAGCAGAAAGAATTAACCGCACAAAAGTTGCAAAATCAGGTATTAGAATTATTGAAGTCTCCTGAAAAATTGCAGCAAATGAGTGATAAAGCTAAAACAGTCGCAGTTCCCGAAAGTGCTGAGAAATTAGCGCAATTGGTAAGGGAAGTTGTGGAAAGTTGACATTACTGCCGATCAAGTCCTTCAAGTTTTGCCTCAAATACGATCATTTTACGTCGTTGGCTTTGACATAAGCAACTCTATTATCGATATAGCCTTAAGAAAAGTCCCCCTATAAGGGGGAGGCTTTAAACCCACTATTTTTGGTAAATCCGCCAGCTTTTAATTTAATAGTGATTTATTGTAGGGTAGGCTGGTAGCTTGCCCTATATTTTTATAATTAAAGTTTGTAGTAATAACTTAAATTCTTAACAGAGATGAAACAGCTATCGTTACCTTTAGATTTTTCTAATAGTCATTCACAAAAAATTACATGGTTTCAACAAATACTAGATGCACTTGACATTAAGGATAAATCTGTATTGCCAGATAAATTTGGTGTATCAATACGTAATTAGCTTAACAAAAAAATTACGCTCCAATCAAAACATTAAGCTTGTTTTCCGGTGGTGGTGGACTGGATAAAGCTCTCAAATTAATTAAGATTAATCAAAAATATGATATCAAGTTCGGATGATTACTTATGATATAGGGTTTACGAACATATTTTTATTCATAAGTGATTAAGCGAACCCGATATGACTCCCCAAAAACCAATCAGCGTATGGCAATATAAACCTTGGTGGTGTCAACCTTGGTCTATATTGCTCACCGGAACAACATTAATTACAGCAAGTTGGTTATTATTTCACAAAGTTTGGCTAACTATTTTAGTATCCATACCTTTATTAACTTGGATGGGCTTTTTCTTATTGATATACCCCAAAGCTTTTAGGAATGAGGATTAAATAACTTGCAAGTCTGAATAGGTTTGGGGTTTGACAGTATAATTCCACTGTGGTAAGAAATCATCGAATAAAATTTTCATTGTTTCTTTAAAACCTTCACTA
>JBCBPQ010000217.1:0-13089 GCA_039820645.1 Cyanobacteria bacterium J06633_8
ATCTATATAGTGTAACGTACAACCGTGACTTGCAGGAATCCGCATTCCTCATAATTCCCCATAAGGCCCATCATTAAAATAATGAGTTTTAATCCTTCCCCCCAAACGAGAATCAGCTTCTAATAAAGTAACTTTGTGGTTAAGTTGACTAAGTTCGTAAGCACTTACTAATCCGGCAATTCCTCCACCGATAATCGCGATTTTCTTGCGAGTACCTCCCTTATCGTAACTATTAAAAGAACCAGGATGACGATACAGACGATTAAAGGAAAAAGGGGAATCTAATTCTTGTGTGTGGCGGTAAGGATTAAACATTACTTGATTATAATAAAAATTTTTTAGTTATCTAAGCTGCTACGCATTTAAATTATATATTTATTTGGCATTGATTAATGGCTGCAACTCTTGTCCCTTCTTCCTTCTTCCAAGAGTATTGTGCATTTTTAATATACAACAGCTTACCCTGGTTACCACCGCTATCAATACTGCTCGGTTAAAGGGAGATTCTCCCTAACCCTCCGCTAATTTGGAGAGAATTAAGCCCCCTTAAAAAGGGGGTTTGGGGGATCTGAAAATAGGGTTTAATTATTTAACCGAGTAGTATTACCACCGGCTATGGCAATTGCTTTAATTTAAAACAAGTTTTCATTAATATCTCGTGGAAAATTAAGGAAATTATAATTGCAGGTACAGCTTCATTAATAATGCTATTTAAGCCGATGACTCTCCAGGCGATCGCAATTGTTAAACCTAGTAGCATCATACTAGTTAAGGCGGTGGAGTGAGTGCGTCTTTTAAGAATAGTAATCAACATTGCTGGTGCTATCGAACCTGCTAAAGCACCAATGGCAAATAAGATTAATCCAAAAACACTGCTATTCGTAAAGATTGCAGCAAACACAGAAATTATACCCACTAGCAAAGTTATAAATTGTTGGTATTTAACGCCATATCTCCGAGACATTTTATGATAAAGGCTAGGTGAAATATCCCTGGCGACAGCACTAGAACAAACTAAAATTTGAGAATCAGCAGTAGAAGCAATTACCGAAAATACTCCTGCTAAGACAATACCAACTAAAATTGGATTGAAGTTCTCAATAGCATACAAAGGTAAAGCTTGTTCTGGATCGGTGATATTGGGGAGTAAAACCCGACAAATTATGCCAAATAGCATCATTGCTAAGTATGTCGAATAAGCAAAACCAAGATAAATCCATCTTGCTTGTTTTACTTCTTCGGGACTTTTTCCCGCCATTAATCGTACCAAAAACTGGGGTTGACTGAGGTTAAAACCCAAACCAGAAGCAATAAAACCGCATACATAAGCGACTAAACTCCACCAAGTTCGATTTAAAGTAATATCTACTAGCTGAGGATCGATATTGTACAGTGAGTCAATAATTTGAGTCACACCACCTCCTGCCATAATTCCTACAACTAACATTGAGTAACTGACAAACATCACCACAAAGGCTTGTACCACATCAGTCCAAATCGAAGCCCGAATTCCTCCCGTGACGCAATAGACAAGAATACTTGCTGCTGCTACAACTACTCCCCACTCAAATTTAAGTCCAAAAAAAGCATTGAGAGTTTTAGCCGCAGCTGTAAATTGGGCTGAAATATAAGCTCCAACAAATATCACAGTTAAAATAGCCACAATGGTGGCAATCATTTTTTTCCCTCGGGGATTTTTAACGCTTAAACCTATTAACTCAGGGACAGTTTGGGAATCTTGTTGTATGGAAGTTTTACTAATTTTATCGGGGAATAAACTCCAAAAAGTCAAATCTCCTAATAAATAACCCAGCGCCATTAGAAGAGAGTAAGTTCCCATGGAGTAACCAAACCCCACTCCTCCAGTCATAATCCAACCACTATTGGAAGTTGCACCAGCGCTCAATCCAATAAAAAGTTTGCCGAAGGAACGATTTCCTAGTAAGTAGTCTGAATCACTATTCGTAGAGAATTTCGCTGCGAAGGCTCCTATTCCTAAAAACAAAATTAGAAAGAAGGAAAAGCATACTATTACAACTGAAAAGTTCATTCTCAAAATTTAGATTTTTTAAATTAATAGCATACATATTAAAATTTTAAAAAAAATATTTGTTATACGGTAACTCTGCCAAAGTAAAAATAACTATTATTCAATTTATATCAAGGCTAAAATCCGCAAAGTTTTTAAATAATCCCAGATAACTATATATCTTTAAAATATAATTGACTAGCTTGGAAAAATATATTACTCTACCTACATAATTATTACTGAGTAAGTTGACACAAATAAACCACGAGGTATGTTACAGAATGTAAATTCCCTTGATAACCATTATCCTATTGCCTATTGCCTATTCCCTTGTCCTAATTACTATTTTCAACGCCAACCTACTTAGTAATTTTGTGAGAGCAATTAAATAGGCTATAAGGTGACGAATAAAGCTTTTTGAAACAATTATTAAATAATTCTTTAAATAATCCTAAAGAAGCAAAAATTCGTTATTCATATATTTGGGGACATCCAAAAATTAAATTACGAGGGGAACTAGATTTAATAGGACTATCATATTTCTTCTCCCCCTGCTCCCCCTGCTCCCCCTGCTCCCCCTGCTCCCCCTGCTTCCCCAACCCTTTTCCTAATTACTTTTTTCAACGCCAACTTAGTTAGTACTATAAACAGAATTAATTATTATATATAAATATGTGAACAACATATGAACAACGTAAAAAAATACTTAGGGAAAATAAAGAATACTCGTATTCATCGCACAGGATTAAACAAACTGACGTTAAAATCCAAGCTCCAGGGAATACTATTGCTAACAAGCCTTGGCTCGCTGTTAGTAATTGGTACTACCAGTTGGCTACAAGCAAAAAGTACCCTGGAAGAAAAAATTGCCTCACAGTTAATTGGTGTTCGTACAACCAAGGCAAATCAATTTGAGTCATTCTTCTCCAATCTCTACAACCAGGTGGGGACTTTGGCTGAGGATGGCAGGGTAGTTGAAGCGATGGTGGGTTTTAACAGAGGCTTTCGACAACTTGAGCGGGAGTTTCCAGAAGGGAAAATAGAACAGAGCTTGGAAGCTTACTACACAAAAGAATTTTTTCCCAGATTAAGTAAAAATCTGATAGGAGAAAACGAACTTAAGTACATCACCTTTCGTCCCGCCGCACAAGCTGGACGCTATCTTCAGTATAATTACATAGCGAAGAATCCCAATCCTGTGGGAGAGAAACATAAGCTGCTGGATGCAGGAGATGGTACTTATTACAATCAAACCCATAAAAAACATCAAACTTATTTTAGAAAGCTGCTCGAAAAATTTGGGTATTATGATTTATTTTTAATCAACCACAGAACCGGGGATATTGTCTACTCGGTGTATAAGGAAACAGATTATGCAACGAATCTGCGAACTGGACGTTATTCGCGGAGTGGTTTGGGTGAGGTTGTACAACAAGTAATCAACAATCCCCAAGCTGGTAGCATCCAAGTTGTTGATTTTAAACCCTATCGTCCTTCCTATCAAGCACCAGCGGCTTTTGTCGCGGCTCCGATTTTCAGCGGTTTTAATATGATTGGTATTTTGGCGGTGCAAGTACCAGTTGACAAAATCAATAAAGTAATGTCTCAAGATAACGATTGGGAAGCTGCTGGATTGGGTAAGACGGGGGAAGCTTATTTAATTGGTGATAATTTCTCGATGCGCTCGATGTCTCGCTTCTTACAAGAAAAGCCAAAACGCTATAAAGTTCTAGTTCGTAATAATGGCACCTCGAAAAGAACTATCCAATTGATTGAGAAGCTCAATACTACAATTGGGTTGCAAAAGGTAGAGAATCAAGCCTCTCAACTAGCTTTGGGTGGCGAAAAAGGCATCAAAGTTGTCAAAGATTATCGAGGAGTTAATACGTTAACAGCTTATGCTCCCTTAGAATTCCAAAAACTCGATTGGGGAATCCTAGCTCAAATGGATTTAAGCGAAGCATATGCCCCTCTTTATTCCTTGCAGGTAAACTTGTTGATTGCAGGGGTAGTGTTTTTATTACTCACGGCTTTGGGTGCGGAAATAGCTGCGAATATTTTCATTAAACCTTTCGAGCGGTTGAAAGCTGACGCTCAAAAAGTGGCTGCGGGGGAAGTCGATGGGGAATTACCAGTTACTTCCACAGATGACTTTGGAGAAATGACTGCAATTCTTAACACTATTAACCTTCATGTAAACCAAACAACGAAAGAATTAGAAGCCAAAGAGCAAGAAAACGATCATCTCCTAAATAATCTTCTACCCAGTTCCATAGCCAAACGTATGAAAGCAGGAGAGACAGTAATTGCAGACAAAGTTAAACAAGTCACTATTATTTATGCTCAAATAAGTGGAATTGCTGACTTAAGTAGGCACAAAACACCCCAAGAAGTTACCGAACTGCTGACCAAACTAGTTGAAGAATTTGACAAAGCCGCACTGCGCTATGGCATTGAAAGGCACAGTAGCGGCAGCACAGACTACATGGCTTTTTGCGGATTAACTCAACCCAGACTTGACCATACTAAACGAGCCACCGACTTTGCGATCGCAATGGTAAAGAGTTTAGCTCGATTGGAGAATCTCCATAAATCAACATTAGCTTTACGCATCGGCATACATTCGGGTTCGGTAAATGCCGGAGTAGTGGGCAAGAAGAAATTCGCATTTAATATCTGGGGGGAAGATGTATATTTAGCAACTCGTATCTATGTCAGAGCGCAGCCCAATCATGTGGTGATGACCGAAGCAGCTTTTCAACGTGTCGCCGACGCTTATACGTTTATGCCCAACCCGGTTGCTGAGATTGAGAATGTTGGCTCAGTTAAAACCTGGACGCTGGTGACATCGAATAAGATGAGCGTCAACCAGGTAGAGTTGGTTCAATCAACATTTGCCAAAATTGCTCCAATTTCCGATAAAGTAGGAGAACTCTTTTACAAGCGATTGTTTGAATTAGATCCTTCCTTAGGTCCCCTATTTAAAGGACATATTGAACAAGAGCAAGGTAAGCTGATGGCAACCCTAGGGATTTTAGTAGAAGGATTGCCTCAGCCAGAAAATATTATCGGAGTCGCCCAGCAACTTGGTCGTGACTACGCAGGTTTTGGTGTAAAAGATGAGCATTACACAGTTGCAGGGGAAGCTTTACTTTGGACATTGCAACAAGGTAATGGTGAAGAATTTACCTCAGAAGTACGCAGTGCATGGATGAGTGCTTTTACATTAGTGAGTGGAATCATGCGAGATGCAGCAGCAGAAATTAAGTTGCAGAGTATCGGTGTTTAGTTGTAGGTGGGTAGCCCCGTTACCAGTCTCCAGACTAGTCTCGTTCCCAGCCTGGAGGCTGGGAATGCATTCTCGGAGGCTCTGCCTCCAGAAGAAGCCATGAGGCAGAGCCTCAAGAAGGGCATTACAAGGCTCTGCCTTGTAACGAGGGTAATGCCCAATCCCCCATGCCCTATGTCCCATTCCCAATTATTTATTATTTTGTGATATGCAATGCTTGAATCAAATTTATTAATCTGGTTATTTATATTAGGATTGGGGTTCCCGATTTTAAACGTGGTACTCCATGAAGCTGCCGAACGGTTGGCGAGGAAACAGCATCCCTTAGGGATTGCTTTGCGAAGGCTGCGTCAGTACGTTTTACCTCCTTTGGCATTGCTACTGGTTATCCGGATATTATTTCGCATTGCCAGTACCGAACCTTCTACCCGGATTTTAGAGACAATCACCTGGGTAGCGGTTGTAGTCGCAGCAATTCCTTTGCTCAACGCATTTTTAACTACTAAAAAGACTTCTACCCCCGGACAAATACAGGTTCCCAACCTGTTATTCCAAACAATACGAGCGGCGGTAATTCTGCTGATTCTTTACCGGGTGTTGGGGGGAATCTGGCAGGTTGATTTGAGTGGTTTGGCAGCGGCTTTGGGGGTAGGTTCTTTGGTAGTTGCTTTAGCCCTGCAAGATACCTTGAGTAATCTGGTGTCGGGGCTGCTGCTGCTGATTGCCAGTCCTTTTAAAGAAGGAGACTGGATTGAGGTAGATGGCACCCAGGGACGAGTTATAGACCAAAATTGGTGGTCGGTAACTCTGGAACATAATAGATGGGAGGAAAAAATAACCATTCCTAACGGTACTTTATCGAAGGCTACGATTAAAAACTTTGGTCAGGACGGAATTTGGCACCCTATCAACGTCAGCTTTTCTTATGACGATGCTCCAGATCGCGTTCTGTCTGCCTTGGAAAGTATTTCCGTTGGTTTTGAGAATGATATAGGCTATGGCAATGTATTCCCACTTATCGAATCTTTTGGGGATAAGGGAATCGATTACTCGGTTTGGTACAAAAATACAGCCGATTGGGGAAATTTTAGATTAGTAAACCAATTCATGACGCGGATTTACTACTTAGCAAAGCGCAATAATTTTACTATACCCTATCCAATTGCAGTGCAATTAAATTACGAACTTGAAGATGGGCTTCCTAAGGAGATTCCCTGTGCAGAAGATAACCGCCTCCAGGAAATGGCAGATTTCTTGCGCTCATTATCTTATTTATCGAGCCTAGAAGATGCAAAAATAAATGAATTAGCAACCAAGGCTAAGTTTGAGACCTATGGTTCTGGTGAATATATCACACAACAGGGGATAGACGACGAAGGATTGTATTTTGTTTATACAGGAAAAATTCGCATCTCAATCAAAACCCGACAAGGACATACTCGTGAGTTAAACTCTTTGACTCGTGGAAGTGTATTTGGCGAACTGTCAATATTTCCAGGAGAAGTTAGCCCGATTACAGCACTTAGCGAGCAAGATGCCGAAGTTGTGATGATTCTGGATGAAGAGATGATGCAACTCATAGAGAGCAATCCCCAGTTTTCCTTGGAATTTAGCCAATTTATCGAGCAGCGCAAACGAGCTATGGAATCGTTACAAGATATTGCTAGTAAATCCCACCAAACAGTGGCGAGTAATGGTAAAATCCGGTGATTCAATTAATTGTTTACTAATTAATCCAAGTGATTATACATAAATTAATAATGGATAAATAATGATTATATATCGGTGGGGCTTTGTTAGTTTTATTATCGCTGCTTTTTTCTTAAGTGCTTGTAACAGTCAAAATAACCGCTTATTATCAACAAATAAGACTAAATCTGAAAATAAATCTCAAACCGCAGCAACACCAGGTCTTAATATAGAAGAGAATTTGGGTATACAAAGCATTTCTTCCACCTCCTCGCCAACCCCTACACCAGACGAGTCCGCTTCAGGTATTAAATTACCAGATGTCAATCCCCTTAGTTTAAGAGGAGAGTTGAGAATAGGCGGAAGTTCAACATTATATTTCCTTACAAAAGCCATTAGCGAGCGCTTCATTGAAGAAGGATATCCCGGCAAAGTGAATATAGCTAGTGGGGGTACAGAAAAAAGTTTTCAACTATTATGTAGTCAAGGCAAGCTAGATATTGTCACTTCTTACGATCCTATAACCAACGAGCAAATTCAAGCTTGTAATCGAGCAGGTGCTCAACCTGTTGGTTTTCCAGTAGCTGCGGATAGTTTAACAGTTGTAGTCAGTTCTCAAAACAATTTTCTTCCGTCAAATTTGAGCCGCGAGAATCTAAGGAAAGTTCTTACTTTTGAAAAATGGTCGGATATTAATCAAAAGTGGCCCAATAGAGCGATTAGACGTTTTGTTTACCCAAAGCCATGGGGTTCATCAGCTGTGTTTGCCAGAAATATTCTTAACGGTAATCTGAATCAAGTTTTTAATGCTCCCAATACACAGTTGTATGACTTTGAAGAACAAGTGATCCAAAATGCAATAGTAAGTCCAGATGTGGTCAGCATTATCGGATATGGCTATTACAATCAACATAAAAAAGAGCTAACAGCGATTTCCATTGATGGCATTTCTCCTAGTGAAACAAAAAGTTATCCCTTCAAAACTCCAATGTATATTTATACAGACATAAAATTAATCAGGAGGCGACCTGAAATAAAGGGGTTTATTAATTTCTATTTACAAAATGTAGAGGAAGAAGTTAAAAATGTTGATTCTTTAGCATTAGAAGAAACCGCTTTAAATAAATCGAAGCAAAAATTGTTAAATGTATTGGGAAGAACAAGGTAATGAAGGTGACTAAAATTCCTGAGAAAATAAGTTTTTCTAATTAAATATTTGGGAGGCATGGGAAACACAAAACAGATTGCTTAAAAGATTCGCTTAACATAGGGTAAAATAAGTATCTAAATTTCTAAAATCAACGATTTTGTTTACAACAAATTGGCATAGAATTCTAAGTAGTTCATGTTTGGCTATTGCTCTTTCCTCAATTAATTTGAGTCATGCTTTTGCTCAATCTTTACCAAAGAAAGAAATCTTAATAGCTCAAACTTTTGGTGGAATAGAAAGAAAAATATCTCTTGAGGATGTACCAGCTCCTGTTATGGCTTCGGTAATGACTATTACTGGTGCCCCACCAACAGCAGCGGGAGTAGAAATGAAATCCGACGGTTCTATAGTCTATGAATTAACAGGTCAAAATCAACAAGGCTTTAAATTTTCTGTAGATGCTACTCCCGATGGAACAATTGTTGAAGTTGACGAAGAAGTAGATCGTACTGCTGTTCCTGAAAATGTCATCCAAGCCCTGAGACGGTGGGCACCAAATTCCAAAATTGTCAGCACTTGGCGAAGCACTCGTCTGGGTGAATTTGTCTATGAAATTGTGATGGACGATGATTTCTGGTTTGAAATTACTACTGATGCGAATAAAGTGACTATCAATAAATTACAACGTTCGTAAATTAGGAGAAATTAAGTATTTGAAAACAGATTCATGAAAACCTTTACAATTGGTAATTGGCAAAGTTTGATAGCCACCGCAGTCACTGCAACGACTATCGCTTTTACCACCAATCCCGTTTCCGCTCAATTACTCAGAGGTGCGGGTGCTTCTTTTCCTCAACCTTTGTTGGAGCGTTATCAAAAAGAATACGAACAGGAAACGGGTAATAAGTTTAAATATACTGTTGTTGGTAGTGGTGGTGGGATTAGGTTATTTAGCAAACAAACTGTAGACTTCGGGGCTACTACTTTAATTCCTACCCCCATCGAGCAAAATCAAATTGAAGATGGTTTGTTAATGGTACCCACCGGGGGAGGTGCGATCGCCATTGTTTATAATCTCAAAGATGTAAGTAGTAATGTTAGATTATCTCGCGATCAATTAGCAAAAATTTTCACAGGTAAAATTTCTAATTGGCAACAAGTAAATCCTCGATTTCCTAATAAAGATATTGAAGTAGTAGTTCGTTCTGGTAGTAGCGGTACATCTTTCGTTTTAACTAAATACTTAGACAAAATTACTAATGGTAAAATAAAAGCTAGTAGAAACCCAAATTGGGGATTTGATGTATTTTCTCGCCATTCTCAAGATAGCGGAGTTGCTGGAGAAGTAAGGCGAATTGATGGTGCAATTGGCTACGTACAAACAAATGTTGCTCGCAAGACTAATCTGTCAGTAGCTAGGATTCAAAATCAAGCCGGACGTTACGTTAAACCAACTTTAGCAGAAACTAAGAAAGCTTTAGCTAATGTCAAATTTAAATCGGATTTTACTACAGAAGATATAAACGATCCAGAAGATGGTTATCCCTTAGTTAGTTTGACTTGGCTGTTGTTTCCTAAAAGGTATGCCAATCAAGAAACGGTAACAGCAAATAAGGAATTATTGACATGGATTTTAACTAAAGGTCAAAGTTTTAATGAGGAGTTAGAATATACGCAAATCCCCGAAGATGTCGCGAAGAAAGTTATTGATACTGCTAATAATGAATTGAAGGTTCGTCCTTATTGATGTTCGTTTGTAGTTGCGCTTTAGCGCCAACACACCTTTGGCGCTAAAGCGCAACTACGAACGAATATATATTTTATAAAAATGAAAAAAAATCATGAAAATCAATATACCATTATCTATAATTTCAATAGTTATAAGTTCTAATATATTAAGTTTATCAAGTGTATTAGCTGAAGAAAAAGTTAATAGTAATTCAAATATAGATTTAAAACAGAATTTAAAACAATCAAAAAATATTGTAAATTACAAACAAATTGATTTAAATAAAAGTCACCAGAATCAAGCTAGTTTAACTGACTATAATAAAATACCTACAAATTCAGTATTTCAACTCTCATCAGAAAATCAATTACCTGTAACCGATTCTAATTCCAAATCCCAAGTAATTTCCCAAACTCCAGGTAATTTTAGTTCTCCTAACTTTGGTGAAATTATTGATAATTCACCTCCTTATTTTGGTGAAGTTATTAGAGTAGATCAATTAGAAGATGTTAGCCCCCGACATTGGGCTTATCAAGCACTGCAAAGCTTGGTAGAAAAATACCGTTGTCTTAGCGATTCTGGAGAAGGAGTTTTCAACGGTAATCGAAGCATGAATCGTTATGAATTTGCAGCAGCTTTAAATCTTTGTATGGTAAAAGTTGGACGCTCAATTTACGCTTTAGGTAATAGAATCTCCGAACAAAGAGAAGATTTGGCTGCGATGGAAAGGTTGCAGTCAGAATTTGCAAAAGAATTAGAAATTATTACAGCCAAAATAGACAACTTAGAACAACGAGTTGCTCTTGCAGACAGTCGTCAGTTTAGCACTACAACAGTTTTACGAGGTGGAGTCAACTTTAATTTCATTAGTGCTTTTGGCTCTCAAAAAGCTGTTCCTCCAGGAGAAAACCCTACAGAAGATATAGATGAAAATATTACTTTTTCATCACGAGCAACTCTCAGCTTTGATACCAGCTTCACAGGTAAAGATAGATTACGAACCAGAATACAAGCAGGAAATGTCGGCTTTTTTGGTTCTAGTGTCACCGGTACAAATATGACTGGCTTGATTGGCGCTACCAACACTGGTAATGATATCAAAATAGGCACGCTGTTTTATGAATTCCCCATCGGCGAAAAGGGTATAGTAGCCATCGCACCAGCAGCAGATTTCCCCACTCGTATTTTCCCCGCTTTGAATCCCGTCTCTTCAATCTCCAACTTTGGTGCAGAAAGTCCTATCTATTCCTTTGCCTTCGGTGCCGGTGCAGTCGCTTACTATCAATTCACCCCAGAATTAGCCGCAGGTGTGACTTACTTAACCAGCTCTGGCAGCAATCCCGATGAAGGTATGTTTAACGGTCAATATACCGCATTAACTCAAGTAACATATACCCCATCAAATAAAGTCGGTGTTGCCTTGACATATGGTCGTTACTATGCTCCCGAACCTGGTAACACCATTAATATCACCGGAAGTAAAGGTAGTAATTTTGCTCAATTACCTTTTGGTGGTAGTACTGCAACTTCTTCTAATGCTTTAGGCTTACAGTTTACTTACAAGTTGAGCGATAAATTTATTTTAGGAGGTTGGGGAAGCTATTTTAATGCTAATGCAGAGTCTTCCCCTAGTGTAAATGGTTTGAGTGGTGGAGAAGGTGCTGATGCAGATATCTGGAGTTGGGCTATTACAGCATCTTTGAAGGATTTTGGTAAACTAGGCTCTCAATTAAGTTTTGTCTTTGGTATGCCTCCCAAAGTCACAAATAACGACGTTTTTGAGCGAGAAGATGAAGACACTTCTTTGCATATTGAATTATCTTATCGGTATCCACTTAATGACAGAATCTCTATTACTCCTGGATTTTTGCTAATTACAAATCCAGAACATAATGCAGACAACGATACTGCCTGGGTTGGGTTGATGCGGACTAGTTTTTCTTTTTAAGTTTTTCGTTTTAAATTGTAATTGATAAAAAACTCCAAGAGAACGCAAACCCAGTGTTTTTAAACCTGGGTTAGTGCGATGTAAAGCACCTAGTGCCCGTGGTCTTTAATTATTAGTTTTATATGTTCTCTTGTACGTTCTCGCCAGTCGGGAATGTTTTTTAATGCCGCTAAATCCTCTTCATTGATCATAATGGTTAATTTACCTTTAATTGTTTCTCTGCGGCTAGAGGTATAACCTTCAGAGTTGCCTTTAACAAAATGCCCTTTAGAATTTCTCATTTCATCGTTTACGGTTGCTCGATTAACGGTTATACTATTTGTAACAACATTTGAGAGGTCGGTCAAATGGCTCGAAGTAAAACACCTAGTTTTGTAACTGAGTTACCGTTAAAAGTCAGTAGCAAACAAGAAAAAGAATTATTATCTCGTCTACAGGCTGCTCGACAGCTTTATAACTGCTGCTTAGGGGAAGCGTTAATTAGGTTGCGTCAGGTGCGTAATTCGGAGCCATGCAAACAAGCAAGAAATACTAAAGATAAAGAACAACGAATAAAACTTTATCAGCAAGCAGATAAAGAAAATCGCTTTACCGATTACGACATGAAAACCTTTGCTACTCTGACAGCTAATAGGTCTAAATGGATGTCAGATAAGCTTGGCGCTCATGAGAAACAAACTATTGGGACAAGAGCTTTCAAAGCTGTAAAAAAATTACAACTAGGACAAACTAAGAAAGTTAGATATAAAGTACCTTCTAGATACCGTTCTGTAGAGGGGCAGTCGAATGCGACTGGAATTAAATGGCGGGTCATAGAACAGAAACGTCCTAAGATAATTGGTAAAGCAAAGGATGTTCGGAATAAAATAAAGTGTGCTAAATATGCTCTAGTTTGGAACGGTCTCGAATTAAAACCCATAATAGATTTATTTAATTCTGTTATCGCTCACGGACTAAATTTTCCTGTTAAATATTGTCGTATTTTATGGCGGAATCTTAATGGTAAACGTCGCTGGTATGTTCAGTTGATAAATGAAGGTTTGCCTTACCAAAAGGAATCAAACTACATAGGAGAAGGTATTGTCGGGCTGGATTTAAATATCTCTAACGTTGCTAAAATGCACAGAGACCTGTTTACCGCTTTTCTTGCTAGACACGTTAATGACGATTCGCTTTCATTGTTAGATGCTCAATATGAGTATTCGGGGTCGGAGCCGATCCTTGTGGATGCATGGAAGTTATATCAACAAACTCG
>JBCBPQ010000218.1:0-12985 GCA_039820645.1 Cyanobacteria bacterium J06633_8
AAGCCATCAATTACCCCTACCATCGGATTCAAAGAGTAAATTAATCGCCATTCTTCTGGTACAATACTGCTACTAAATCCTACCGGCGAGGCATACAAACCAAACTGGACGATAAACGGAACTATATAGCGAAAATCTCGATATTTCACGTTTAAAGAACACAGCCACAAACCAGCACCCGTGGAAGCCGCAAAGGCAATGATAATAAACAACGGTAGCGTTAGAATTCGCCAACTAGGTACGAAATTGTACCAAGCCATTAAACCTAATAAAATCATCCCCGAAACCATAAAATCCACAAAGCTGACGACAACAGCACTTGTGGGTACTACCAAACGGGGAAAATATACCTTTGAAATTAAATTGGCGTTGCTAATCAAACTGTTACTGCATTCACTCAGAGAATTAGCAAAAAACTGCCAGGGTAACATCGCTGAAAAAACTAAAATCGGATAAGGCGCACCTTCGGAAGGTAATTTTGCTAAATTACCAAACACTACAGTAAATACTACCATCGTCAAAAAAGGACGAATCAACGCCCAAGCAATACCAATAATTGTTTGCTTGTAACGTACTAAAATATCTCGCCAAGCAAGGAAATAAAATAGCTCTCGGTAACGCCAGATATCTTTCCAGTATTGCTTTTCAGTGCGTCCGGCTTCTATGATTAATTCTGGTTTAGAAACGCTTCCTCGGAGGCTCATGTAATTTATTTGTTTTAATTATTGTTTTAATTTAAGTGTTATTCCGGTAAATGTAGAGACGCGATATATCGCGTCTCTACAAACTAAAAAACTAAATCGACGCAAAATATTTAAATCCGAGATTCTTCGCTTGCTTGCGACTAAATTCACTTATAGAAGGATTTCCATGTGGATGAATTACCCCAGTTGCTTGCTGCCAAAGTTCTGGTGGTGCAACCGATAATTGATAAGAGTTCTCATATTTACGAACGTGATACCATGTCTTTTCTTGGCACTCCTCGCACCAAAAAGACTCCAACCATTCACCTTGGAGTGAAACTGCTGTTTTTGTCTTCACTAATATCATCGCATTACGACGACTCAAACCTCGTTGCTGGAGTTGTCCGGCTGTATCTGCAAATAAAGGGTACTTTTTTGATAAAGTATCTATATAACAATTATGTATTGGACAGTAAATAGCACGTCTTTTTGAACGCTTCCGATTTCGGTCACACCTTTTCTTCACTTCGGCCCCCTCGAACAATTACAATAAACCACAAAGAAGGTTGCGTTGGATAGACTGAGATTCAGAGAATCATCTAATTCAAAGAACCATCAAAGTCCAGTGCCATCAATTGATATTAAATTATTTAATAGCTAATATAGAAATTAACTTTTAATGCTTGAGCAATAATTTATTATTTATCACACTTTACCTTTCAAGCATCAACGACTTTATTTATTTCTTACTTTGATAAAATCGCTTGATATAGAACCTCTAAGTATTCCTTTGAAATCACATCAAGTGTAAAATTCGACTGTAAATACTTCCTTCCAGATTTGCCCATATTCTCTGCGAGTTGTCTTTCGTTATTCAGTTGACGAATGAACGTCGCGAGTGCATGACTACTTTTATTGTTGAAAGTACTACCGCATTTGGCTTTTGCAATTAATTGTTTCAGATATGAATTCTCCGGACAAATTACTGCAACTGCTCTTCCTGCTGCTAAAGCTGAATAAAGCTTGCTTGGAGCTACTAAATTTTCAAAACCTGCATTCACGCTTACTAAAGATAAGTCGCAAGCTGTTAGTGAATAAGGTAGCACATTTTTATCTTGATACGGTAGAAATACGAATTTTTTTTCTAACCCTAAGCGATTTACCTCCTCAATTAATTCTTGACGTTTAACACCTCCACCGACGCATACAAACTGAATTGGTTCATTTTGCAGTTCTTTGGCGACATCTATGATGGTGTCTATGTCGTGACACCGACCCATGTTACCAGAGTATAGTACGGTAAATTTGTTAACTAGATTATATTTCCGTGCAAACCAGTTATTTTTTTTGTTGAGCGGGGTAATTAAGTCTGGATCTGCCCAACTGTGAATCACGGAAATTTTATCGGCAACCTCCGGGCAGTTAGCTACTACCTGTTGTTTCATTGCCTCAGAGAGAACCACTATCTTCTTGGCTTTGCGCCAAACTTGCCTATTTACGAATTGCCAACATCGCGCTAACCAATGATTTTTCGGAATTACTTTCAAGGCGATCGCAATATCCGGGTACAAGTCGTAAAGCAAGCAAACGTAGGGAATGCCAAAGAGTAAGTTGGCTAAATATCCTAAAACTGGTAAAAACGGTGGCGCTGTAGTCAGCAACAAAACATTGCGCGATCGCCAAACTTTAAGGATATGAATTGCTGCACGCACCGCAAATAAAACTCCATTAACAGTCTTACCGCGAATCCGATTTGACCACATTCGAGTAATACGCGAGCGTTTAATTCTGACTTGATAAAATCTCTCTAGGGATGGAGCCTTAGTAGTCGCGAACGCATATCCAGGTTGTCCAGTAAAAACATCAATATCTATTCCATATAGTCCTAAATGTCTGACAAGCTCTTCAATTAACTGCCCAGTGGCAGCATAATCGGGAGGATAGAACTGGGTGATTACAGCCAATTTTATCGCCTTTTGAGTCTTGAATGATTGCCGATATTTACTTTGAAGGTCAATAGAAATAGAATTAACATCTTTAGCTATTTTATGTTTGTTATTACGTACTTCCGAATCTATTGTTCCTTGAAAAAAATATTTCCACATTGGAGTACATCTCATAACCGCCAACCGAATATTTTGAAAGTAAATAATATTCGTATTGGAATAAGAATATCGGAGCGCAGATAATTAAAACTTCCATCAATCAAAAGTTTTAAGTTAATTCTTATTTTACATATTTAAACAAAAAAAATACGCTATTATTAATACATTTTAGAATTAAGTAAGTTAAGTTATTTATCAAGTTATAAATCAAGCAAAACACTTCAGTTAAGGTAAATGGTAAGTTGGATTTCGTTCCTCAATCGAACCTACGCTATTTATAATTTTTAGGCTTAAGTGAACCCTATTGAGAAATAAAGTACTTCTGATTTATATCTTTTCTTTATTTGATGATAGAAGCAATATCAAAAATATCTCACAAAATTGATGAATAAAAATGTAGAGACGTAGCAATGCTACGTCTCTCTAAATGCGCGATTCTTATCAAAAATATTTATCCAAGCTAAGCTATCAATATTATTTTATCTAGCCCAATTACTTAATCTCCAAACAAGAATAAAGAAAACTCCAGCAATCAAAGCACCTAAAATCCACTTTACAGCATTCTTTAATAAAGCCATCTGTCGAGAAGATTTATTATTATCAGCTTGATTTTTTAATCTTTGTTTGGCTTGAGTTAACTCTGATAATATTTGGCTTTTTACTTTTTCAGGATTTTTACCTTCAATTTGCCTACCCTGACGTTTGAGAACATTATTTAATTGTTCGGATGTAGCTTTATCAACTCCCTGCTCAATCTGCTCTGCTCGGGATAATCTTTGATTGTATGCATTATTAATTTGAGCAACATTGTTGTTATTCAACCTTACAGTATTCATCACACCAACGGGAATTAACAATAAATATAAAATCCCAATTAACAAAGTTAACCAGGACAATATTTTTACTAAAATAGATTCCCATTTACCGCGCCAATCAAGCCCCCCTGCAAACACCAGCATAAAGCCGAATAAAGGTATGGGTGTGCGCTCAACTAACATTCCCATTGTTCTGAATTCCCAAACCGGATTCATAAAGTTTGGTGGGATAAATAATTCAATCACGTCGAATAACGACAATATCAACAGACAATATCCCACCACTCGGAAAATAGGAATCCACAGTTTCAGATTGAAACTACCTTCTTGTATTGCCTCTACAGCTTGGCTTAATTGAGCAAGCTCGGATTTCACAAAATTAAAGTTTTCTGGTTCTTTCATAGCTGTAATAATAATTAGAAAATTTCTATTTACTCAAAATTATGGTTTTGGGAAACGAGACTGCCACCATTGATACCAAGACAACCAAGCTGTTTCTAAAGTTTGAAAAGTAGCTTTTGGCGAAGAATCTTTTATCGGTAGCGACATATGTGTCCACAAACAACGTCTGTCAAAAAGCTCGTGTTTACCGAATAGCCATGATACTAATCTTTGGGGTTGTAAGTCGTATAAATATCGGTTTTTATTAAATTGCGAGAAGGTGACAGTAGTACCACCTCTAGGATTAATACAAGTACTTAGATAAGCTTGCTGCTGTTTGTCAACTCCAAGAACATAAAAACCAATTTTCTCGTGTTGGCGTACAACAGGAGAGGATGCAACTGCTTGGTGCTGTCGTAAAAGTGACATGAAATCTCCACCAGGCAAGGGTAAATAACGCATTTCGATATCTAAATACTTGTTATTGCGATTGTATAGATAATCCTTTTGAGAGATAAATTGAGTCTCTTTCTCTTGGGGTTTTGACAGAGAATGATTCTCGCTTTGTTGCCATTGCGGTAACGGTACATTGTCTGGAAAAACAAACTTGCTTAATTTAGGTTTCTCTGGAGGGGGAATTAAAATAACTTTTCCCAACACCAAGAGTACGCTACCAAAGGTGAGAGTTAAAAAGGGAATGCGGATTTGTTTCCAGTTAATTTTCACTTTTATAGGGGAACGGGGAATAGGTAGTAGGGAGTAGACACCTCAACCCTTCCCCTCTCCTTGATAAGGAAAGGGATGCCAGAGGCGGGGTGAGGTTTAATTAAAGGGAGTAGATACCTCACCCCTTCCCCTCTCCTTGATAAGGAAAGGGGTGCCGGAGGCGGGGTGAGGTTTAATGGTTTAATTGATATGAAAACATTTTTGTTCTCCATAATGGCATAGTTAAGCTACAGGCTTAGGTGGACTTTTCTTTTTCTTCTTCTTGCTCAGTAAAAACAAGCAGAAGCTTCCGAAAATTGTCACTGAAATCAAGGAAAATACTAAGGAACCATCTCCCATATGCCAGTAATCAAATGCGTTTTTATCACCTAGATCCACCAGAATCGCCATCAAGGCAACTCGGAAACCATTGACGATAAAAGCTATCATCGCTGCAACGATGGGTAAAAGTATTTTTTGCCACAATTTCATCGGGAACATGATTAAAGCAATTATTGCTAAACCCAACAGATGAAAAATTTGTTCCGTTCCAGAACATGGATAATTTACAATTACGCTATCTGAAGGTAGATGAATCTGTACACCAGTACGAAAAACCTGTAAACCTCCATACCACATAATAGCTGTGGAAAATTTGGCAGTAGTTAGGGATAAATCTGTTAGGGATGAAGGTATTAATTTGGGTGCGGCTAGAAAAAACAACGCTAACAATTCTCCCCGGTATTGTTTCAAACCCTTGAATCCAGAAGCTATTAACGCTAAACCAAAAGCAGAAACAATTGGGAACAAATGTGCAATACCACCCGGATTTATGGGAAATGCACTTTTGAGAAGTGCCAAAGCAATCAGTACAAAACCACAAATGCTAGGAAAAATCCCACTTTGTAGATTTAATTTCTCCCGTTTATCCCAAATTAAGGAAGATATGGCAACCCAAAACACAAAACTAGCACCCAAAAGACTTGGTTGATTGGCTTTCCAAGTTAAACTCAGGTGTACTGCAATTAATCCGGCTCCTATTCCTAACAGCCAGTATTGCGATTCTTTTAATTTAGGAGCAAAAGTAATTGGTATAGCTTTCATTTTGTTCTATGTCTGCACGCAATTCTATGGTAAACGAAAGTCTTCATTTACCATTGATTTAATCTAAATTTAAGTATGTTGGCATCTTTCTCTTCAGAAAAAGCTGATACAGAAAAGTCAATCTCTGCGTTTATTGCAGCAGCAACTGTCATCCACAGAGGAAGTTTTCATAGCAGTATGGTGTCATCCCCGAACTTATTTTCTAACCTTTTGTTTGTTACAAAAGTCAAGAAATAACCAGCTATAAATATTCAGATTTCGAGCTTCTATGATGATGTCTATAACACTACATAACTTACTTAAAGCAAGCTCCATAACATAAAACGGATGAATCATAAATGATAACCTTTATCACCTAGAACTACTCCTGAACTTATTTTCTAGCCTTTAGTTTGTTACAAAAATCAAGAAGATAAGCTGAATAGGAATTTCAGAGATTCGGACTTAAATTTATGAACATTTCTAAGATTTAACTGGACTCGATACAAGATAAAAGGTTACACACAATAGATATGTATTAATTAGCTATGAAGATTATTAGCATAAAACACTAATAAAATTAGATTTTAGCTGATATCTGTAGCTAATACTTGTTTGTGCCAAGGATTATAAATAAACTATATCCTCGCGAAAAAGGGAAACTATATGTTTAATTTAAACTGGATCTAGCCAATTCAAGAGGTATCTTACAATAATATTTTTTTTGGCAATGTTTACTTTATCACAAAATCCTAAAAAAGAGATGAAAATGGCTAAAAATAGATATTGTTATTGAAAACTTATAAGTTATCTGCCAAAGAATAGTTTTAGTTAAATATCTTTACCACCAATTAAACTATTCTTAATAAAACGAATCTAGTCTAGGTATATTAATATTTATATTCACCTATCTTTAGATAGACACAACTTGCCTTAGAGTTAATCTATAGTTACTCATACAGAAAATTTGGAACTTGATTAAAAATAGGGAACATCCTCATATCTCAAAAAAGCTTGGATTCAAGCCAGAAGCTTTAATAAATGGTTTTTCAGCACAAGGTGAGACTAATTAAATAGTCGTAAAAAGGCAGAAGGTAGAGGGCAGAGGGCAGAAGGGAAAAAATAACTGTAGAAGTTTTTTATGCAAATAAATACTCCAAAGCCCTAACAGAACAAGTGTTTCAGGAATTTTAACTAAAGATTTAGCATACTATGTAATGAGGTAATGAAGAGCCTAATAAATAAAGCCCACGCAGGTTGGTTAATAAATTTTAGAGTTTACTAAATTGGGTTTTGTAATGATAGAGATAAGTCTTATAAGAAAGGGGTAAATAATAAAAAAAGAAAATGATAATATTTATTATTTGCAAACAAAACAACACTGAGAAAATAAAAAAAATGTAATATATTTTCTTGTTTTCTGATAAATGTTTGATAACTATAGATTAGTAAAGGATGTATGATACTGTTTCTCTTCTTCCTTTATTTTTCTCGCGTCACGAACTAAAGTAAGTGACTGTTTCGGAATTCCTCAATTATTTCATATCAAGTCCGGTTGAACGTTTGTCCGCAGTTGAGCTACATCATGAGCAACGTTCATCCTTAAAAAGGCTTACGCTGTTCTATTTATACTTAAAGCTCACCATCATGTAGCCAAGGTTCGATTATACCTTTGGTAATGTGTGAAGCTTAAGCTTGCTGCGGAGGAATGAGAACTAATTCGGTTTGATGTTACATCTCTCTAGTGGAGAGAAATAAGCTAGGAATTCATTTCAAATTTCGTACACAAATTATAGGATTAAATTTGCTAATGAAATTGCAAAAATTATTGATTGCAAGCGCTGCTGTGCTTCTTCCTTTTGTTGCTGCTGCTCCTGCAAAAGCGGCATTTACCCTTAATTACAATTCTTCTGATTTCGAGACTGGTATCGGTGAAACTAGCATTGCTGACGATGGTACTTCCGCAGCAACTTTCGACCCCGTACCTACGACAGATGCTAGTGGTCAAGCTTCTGTAACTCGTACTGCTGCTAGTGGCTTAACGTATACAATATACGATGTCAACTTTACCAATAATTCACCGCTTACTGGACTTACTCCAGGTTCTAGTGGTGGAGATATTGATAACATCAGTACGCTGCTTGTTGAAGCTGATACAGATAACGATCCTGTTAACGGTACGGCAGGTGTTGGTCAAGGTGGATCGAATCAACCTTACTGGGGTGTTGATAGTTCGGGTGCTACTAACAGTAATAGTACTCGTAACGCTATGCTAGTTGCATTCAGTTCTCCTGTTTCTTCTTTCGGAGCAAGTATGATTGACTTTGAAAGTAGTAGTGCCTTCAGAAATGCTGAAATTGTTGCTTATTTAGGTGATAATACAGCTCCTGTTTTCCAGGGAAACGTTAATTACCCGAGTGGTGATGGTGACGGAGCTACCAACTTTATTGGTCTTGTTGGCGATGCTGGTGAGACTTTTGACAGAATAGCTTTCGTTCTCGGAGACGATACTAATGGGAATGGTTTCACCGAAGCTTGGGCTGCTGGTCAATTCCGATTTGCACAAAGTGATGCAGTTCCCGAACCTTTCACCATCTTGGGTTCCATCGCTGCAATTGGCTTCGGTGTGAAGTTGAGAAAGAAGTTGCGCGGTGCTGAAGCTGCTGAGTAATATTTTGTTGGATTGAATAATTTACCCCTTGGCTGTGATGTGATATCAGTTCGCCGATAACCCCTGTAGAGACGTTGCAATGCAACGTCTCCCCGGATTTCGATTGATATTGCTTTCCCCCCGTCTAATAGAAACAGTCAAAATTAATTCCATAAATTCTGGATAGTCGGGTTTTCCCGGCAACCGTGTAGAGACGTAGCACTGCTACGTCTCTACATTTTTTTCACTGCTACGTCTTTTATTGTTTACATTATTATCAGGACTTACGCAATTGTCACAAAACCCTGGTTGGTGCGTCTGACTTTTCACGGGATGTTGAAAACGTCATTTTAGCCTTTTCTTAAACCCTACTTCTTTCGTGACTCATTATCATTAGTTTATAGTTATTGATAATAACTCTGTGGAAAAAGTAACGTTTTTTGGTTGATTCAGAACTTAGCGTGAAAAGTCAGGTTGGTGCGTGACACGAAAAGCTGAATTTTTCGTTTACAATCAAGCATAGTGTCACAGCACCCTACGAAGAAAATGTGCCGGTTGCGTAAGTCCTAATTATGTCTCTACATTTTTTAATGACAAAAAAATTGATTTTTCTTTTATTTTCAATTATTGTCTTCTAGTTTATCAATGTAAAAATACTCCTGTGATAACTTGGTAAGAGCGTGACGCACCTACATCATAATCTGTGATTTGATGTAGGCTTCTCGGTGACTCCTCTGTGAGAACATTGACCGAGCTTTGAAGCCCTACGCCCTAGGGACTTTTTATCAGATTGTTTTTTGAATTTGCAGGCTGCATTTCTGCATTTAATTGGATTACACCTACATTTCTCATTGTAATACAAAATCCGGCTCGGCTCTCATCTCGCCGCTTCACTTCGTGTAAGCGGGAGACTTCCCGCTGAGATGGTTAAAAAGCACATAGCAAAATTCGGGATAAGATTAGAAATTTACGATTCATAATATTTAGGTTTGGGATTGTGACCAATCATTCAGAAGTGACTACTAATTCTCATAAATCTTCCGTTGCAGAGAGTAGTATGATTCCCCTCCCTGCGATATATCAGCCTCAGTCTCTTACTTCGTCTCTTGAAGAACAAAAGGACGATTGGAGTCCGAGTCAAATCTTGGGTTTTCTCAAAAGAAGAGCGCTAGTCATTACGGGGGTGGCTGCTTTGGTAATGGCTGGGGTTGCTGCCAAGACATTCACGGAAAAATCAATATATCAAAGCGATTTTCTCATCTTAGTGGAACCTCTCAAAGATGAGGACAAATGGAAGAACATCACTTCTCCCCTTGGGAATGACAACTTACCCAAATCTGGCTTGGATTATGAAAGCCAAATTCTTGTACTCAGGAGTCGCGAACTGCTTAATAAGGCTGTTGCTAATTTAAAACCTAGATATCCAGATATTAGCTTTAATTCTTTAGTCTCCAGTTTAAATATCAATCGCTATCGTAAAACAAAGGCTTTAAATGTTAGCTATAGCAGCCCGGATGCCAAGAAAGTAAAAGTAGTATTAGATGCAATTGCTCAAAGTTATTTAAAGTACAGCTTAGAAGAGCGTCAAACTGAATTACGTCAGGGTTTGCAATTTGTCGAAGAAAAATTACCTCCCTTGAGAAATCGTGTAGATAGACTCGAAGATCAAATCAAAACTTTCCGGCAAAAGTATAATTTCTATAACCCTGAGTCTGAATTGGGGTTAATTACCGGACAACTCTCCAGTTCAATTGAAAAGCGGCAATCAATTGATACTGAGTTAGCTACACTCCGCGCTAATTTGGCTAGTTTACAAGCAAGTCCGGGACAGTTGGCAGCACTCAACGAAGCTACGCTATATCAGAATTTACTGGGTCAAGTGCGTCAGTTAGAAGCTGAAATTGCCCAAGAATCTGCTCGTTTCCGAAATGCTAACCCGCGAATGCAAACCTTTCTAGATAGACGACAGAGACTTTTGCCGTTACTACAGCAGGAAGCAGAACGGATTTTAGGTGTACAGTTGGCTGGAGTTGTAACTCAAATTCAGCTTTTAGAGGTACGGAGTCAAGAACTCGCCAAAATTGAACAGCAATTACAATTAAGAAGTCAACAATTGCCAGTTTTAGAAAAACGCTTTATTGGACTACAGCGAAATCTCAAATTTGCAACAGAGAGTTTAAATCGTTTTCTTGCTACTCGCGAAACTCTACAAATTGCGATCGCACAAACGGAACTTCCGTGGAAGTTGATTCGGGAAGCAAGCCAACCTTTACTTCCTGTATCTCCAAATATTACCCGTAACTTATTAATGGGATTAGTAGCCAGCGCCATTTTGGGTGTTGGTGCTGGTGTAGTCTTTGAAAGAATGGACGATACTTATCATAGTGTTGATGAACTCAAGGAGCGGGTTAAATTTCCTTTGCTGGGAACTATTCCTGTTGAAAAAGAACTCTCAAAAATTGAACAGGAGAATAAAAGGAAAAAAGATAAATCCAAGAAAAAGCGGTCATCAAAGGAAGTACAAGATGTGCTTACTAAGGATAATAGTATGTTGCCGGAAATGGAACTTGCTTCTACTGCAATTGCTCAACCCAAAACCAATATTGAATCATCGCAATTTTGGGAAGCTTTTCAGGTACTGCTCAACAATATCCGATTGCTTGGTTCTGACAGTCCAATTCGCTCCATAGTTATAAGTTCTTCTATGCCTGGAGAAGGAAAAAGCACGGTATCATACTATTTGTCTCAGATAGCAGCATCTGTGGGCTTGAAAGTACTGCTTGTGGATACTGATATGCGTAATCCCAGTATCCATAAAATGGCAGATTTAACTAATTTATGGGGATTGAGTAGTTTAATATCTGGAGATTTTCCGGTAGAACAAGCAATTCAAAAAATGCCTAACAGCGAATGCTCGGTAATTACTGCTGGGATGAGGCCTCCTGACACCATCAAGTTGCTTTCTTCTGAAAAAATGAAGCGAATGATGATGCAATTCCAAGTAGATTATGACTTGGTAATCTACGATGCTCCTCCCTTAACTGGACTAGCGGACGCAAGCATTGTAGCATCTCATACAGATGGTGTTATTGCCGTGGGAAGGATAGATAAGACAAATAAAACCGCATTTTCCAAAGCTTTAGATGAATTGAAATTTTCCCCAATTAATGTATTAGGCATCGTTGCTAATAGTGATAAACATAAACACAAAGGTTATGACAAATATTACTATTATTAGAAACTAATTAAGAGGGATGTAACATATAGTACTTAGATACTTAGTATTTTCATTGTAAAATAACTGAGTCAGGATGGAAATTTATCTCCAGAAATTTTGACTTTCACTAGCAGCGAAAAACTGTCTGTCACCAGCCTCGGTTAACGGTAGTAACTCAATTAATTGGTAATAATGGCTAACTTTGAACTACAAATTCTGCACGCTGCTGACCAAGAAGCAGGAATTCCCGCTCTTGATGATGCACCCCGCTTCAGTGCTGTTCTCAATGCTTTGAAAGACGATTACGCGAATACATTAATTCTTTCTTCCGGTGATGCTTACATCCCCGGAATTTTCTTAGATGCTTCCGCTGACACTTCTTTGGCTACTTTATTAGGTAAAGAGGGTGAAGGACGCGGTGATATTGCTATTCAAAACGAACTAGGATTCCAAGCAATTGCTTTAGGAAACCACGAATTTGACTTTGGTCCTGAATTTGTAGCTTCTGTAGTTGCTCCCGATGGTGCGTATACCGGTACAAACTTTCCTTACCTCAGTTCTAACCTCGACTTCAGTGGTGATGCTAACTTATCACCTTTGGTCGTGGCTGACGGACAAGAAGCTAGCACAATCGGCGGTAAAATTGCTGGTAACACAATCATTACCGTTAACGGTGAAAAAATTGGTGTTGTTGGTGCAACAACTCCTACTCTAGCTTCTATCTCTTCCCCTGGAGATGTTGTAGTTAATCCAGCAGACTCTACTGATATTGATGCGCTAGCAGCAGAAATCCAGAATTCGGTTGATAGCTTATTAACAGCTAACCCCGATATCAACAAAGTTGTTTTGCTGTCTCACATGCAGCAAATTGCTATTGAAGAAGAATTAGCGACAAAACTCAAGAATGTAGATGTCATCATGGCTGGTGGTTCTAACACTCTCTTGAGCGATTCTACCGACCGTTTGAGAGATGGTGATAGTTCTGAAGGTGCTTATCCTATTCTCAAAACCGACGCTGACGGTAAGCCAGTAGCAGTTATCAATACCGATGGTAACTACAAATACGTAGGTCGTTTGGTAGTTGAATTTGATGAAAACGGTGAAATCATCACCGATAGCATCGACCCCAACATTAGCGGTGCTTACGCAACAGACGAAGCAGGTGTTACAGCAGTTGGTGGTACTCCCGACCCCGAAATCGTAGCAATTACCGATGCTTTGCGCGATGTAATTGTTGACTTAGAAAGCAACTTCTTCGGTGTTACTGATACATTCCTTAACGGAACAAGAGGTAGCGTTCGTACCGAAGAAACCAACTTGGGTAACTTAACAGCAGATGCTAACTT
>JBCBPQ010000219.1:0-12774 GCA_039820645.1 Cyanobacteria bacterium J06633_8
ACGTTGTAGAATATGACAATAACGTAAAAGTATTGCTAAATATACGTTGTATACGTTGTAAACGACATAAACTTCCATTGATATCAGCATTTATTAAGCCTGATTTGGAACGATATAAGCCACGTTTGATTCTTCTACCGCTTGGTTTCCAATTATCCGGTACCTTTCCATAGTCGGGAATAACATCGAGTTCAAGAAAACTTGCCTTGCTAGTATAAGATTCTTCCCTTGTATAAACTTTTATTCCTGCTAAAAATCCCTTATAAGTCAACATATCAACAAATTTTTTATGAGGTAAAGAAACGAATTTTTGATTGTTTATTTTCCCCATATTACAATGGAGTTTCCAGTCTGGATTTAAACCGATTACTAAAGTACTGATACCTGAACTAACAAGAGTTTGAATTAGTAATCTTGATGCTCTATGTAGATAAGAATCAATTTGATACTTTCTCCTACGAGTCATCAATTCCATTCGATTTGACCAATCTAAATCATGTAATTTTTTGTTGATACTACGCAACTTAGAGATAGATTTATTATAGCGATTGTTAATTGATTTTATGGGTCTGCCATTAATAAGAATCGGTTGAAAACCGGGCTTATTGGAAGTTACAGCACCAAGGTTATTTACACCTAAATCAATCCCTGCAATAAAGCCGTTTTTGTCTGTGTTTACTCCATAGTCCGATTGTTTTACTGTATAAACAACTTCGATTATATAACAACCAGTTGCTGGTATAATCCGTACACAATCATAATTATTTGAGTGTTTGGATTGAATGTGAATATTAGTTTTGTATAGGTGAATTATTCCATTTTTCTTTGCTTTTTTATAAGCTCTTGTGTGAGGGTAAGTAACTTTATAACGTCCTTGATAACGTGGTTTATATTTTGGTGGTTTTGGTCTACCGGAAAAACCCTCCGGGTTCGCTAGTTTGGGGGACGGAAACCGACACCCCCAACTAGTCTCACCACTTTTATCAAGTTTCCACTGTTTTATTGCATTAAAAAAGCTTGTCCATTCTTCGTTTACTGATTTCATGACTTGTTGAGCTAGAAATGCAGGTAAATTGTGATAGCAAGCTGTTTGTTTCATTAATGCATCAATGTTTTTATGTAATTCGGTTTTACCAAACTTTATTACACCGTGACCATAAAACCATGATTGACGTTGTATATAAAGCCCTTGATTGCGAATCATGTTGGAGTTCAAACAAAGCTCATCGCATTCTGACCAATATTGATGGGATTTATTGATTACGTGCTTTTCTACCAACTGCATGGTTGTATTGCTGCATATCGACCCTAACCCTATATATTAAACATGACTATCTACTCATAAGTACATGCTTACGTAACAAAAATCATTATGAACATATAGCTTAATTGCGGAATTAATTATAACAATTAACTGACTACATTTGTGCATATATGACTATATTTATTAAATTAAAACTAAATACCTTGAATGGAACCATGACTTATGCTGGCGAAGGTCCCATTGGCTGTAAAGCAACTTTGTTAGGCAGCAACAACTACAAGGTTGAGAATCAGTGGGGAGGCTCCAGTGCCCCGTGGAATCCCGGAGGTCTTTGGATCCTAGGCTATCGTGAGAACCAAAATGTGGTTGCACTCAACGTCAAATCTGATGATGGCGGCAAAAGTTTGCAAGGCACCATGACTTATGCAGGAGAAGGTCCGATTGCCTTCAAGGGAACTCTAAATTAATATTAATATAGACAAAAATACCTCGGGTCTCAATCCGAGGTAAATTCAAGAAAACCAAATGTCTACCGTTGTTAAAGATAAAAGATATTGAAAATTTCAAATCTTAATTCACATCAAAGCTTTATCAACGAAGCTTTTATGAACTTATGTAAATAATCTTAATGAAATCATTACAAAATGTCAATCAGCCTTGACACTGATTTTTTTTGTATATATTGAACAAATTATCAGTATATTACGGAGAGGGTAGAGGGGGAAGATGGAGAGACAAGGGTTAATTAACGGAAAGAATAAAAACTCCTAACTGCTCACTGTTCACTGTTAACTGTTCACTGTTAACTGTTCACTGTTCACTGTTAACTGTTCACTGTTCACTGTTCACTGTTCACTGTTCACTGTTCACTGTTCACTGATAACTGTTTCTATGACTTTTGCAGCATCGGGGGGAATTTCTGTAACTAAACGAAATGGAAATTCTTCGGTGGAAGCAATTTGAGCGTAATCTGCACTCAGAAACACTTTATATTCATCGGCTTGTGGAGTCAGTTGAGCAGCAAAGGCTAAAACAATAGCTTTGACAAATTTACGAATATCCGCAGCTTTTTCCCCGATTACTTCACCACCAGTCAAAGGAGTATTGGGTTTTCCTTCCTGGCTGACGATAGCCCTGGGATCTTTTACGCTCAAATGGGTGGCTCCAACTACACCAACCAACCATTTGGGTGAGGGAATTTTACGGAAACCGATTATCTGCTCGGTTAAAGCTGGGTTGGTTTTATCAGCAGAACTCGCTAAAACTAAGGTGGGAACTGCTACGGATTCTAATCCTGTTTCGCCAAACATTAAAGAACTTGTGGGATTTAAAGCAACTATGCTTTTTACTCTTTCGTCGCGCAGTTGATAGCTATTTTCTGGCAACTCCTGGGCTATACATTGAAGCCCTTGCCCAAAGCTCAAAATCGCTAAATTCCCCTGACAGCGTTTTCTGAGACTTTCTGGTTGCAAACGCGCTCCACCTATGGATAAGGCTGTTCCACCTCCGAAAGAATACCCCACTACCATTACTTTATCGGTTGCGAGTTTTCCTTTGAGAGCATTATCTTCTGTTTTATTAATCTTTTCTAATTCATCTATTACAAAACTAATATCTTGAGGACGTTCTAAAAATTCTTGTGGTTTTAAAAGTCTGGTTTTACCGGCAATTGCGGCATTGGTATTCGCTTCGTTACTACCGGGATGTTCTACTGCTGCAACTACAAAACCATAAGATGCAAGATGTGAAGCTAAATAGCGTAATTCATGGCGCACCGAACCCATACCGTGACTAAATACTATAACTGGCTTGTCTGCACGAGCTATATTTGACCAATATATATCAACGGGTAAGTCTCTATTTCTTTTGTCATCTTTCAAATTTAAATTAATTTCTTTAACTTCACCGCTTCCCGGTTGAGTGGCATCAAAAGGTAATGAAATATGGGGATTTCGACTCGCAAGCTGAGGCGCAATGGCACTCATAAACTGTTGAGTCTGCCAAAATGCTGTATTTAAATTTTTGAATACTCTAAATGCTTGAGATAAATCAATTTCTAAACGTTTACTTGGATAAGCAGCTATAGATGAAAGCAAGGAAAATCCATTTGGTTCCCTAGCACCTAAAATTAAACTTTCTCTAAGGGCTTTTGCTCCGGCATCATCTTCTCTATGTATTACTGTTGCCAAATCTTCTAAAATTGTCGCCCCAATTTGAGTGCTAAGTAAATTACTCATTGTCGTAACATTAATTGGAACTTTTGTTCTTAATGCTCTGACTATTAAACTGCGTTGTTCTTCAGATAATTTATTAGTATAAGATTTGAAACCCTGGGGAAAATCCCCCGTTTTGACTATGTTTTCTAATTCAGCAATTGAGATAGATTCTGCAAACGAACCGTAACGTACTACCACGGTTTCTGCTGCCTGTAATGGTTTATCTGCCAACTGTCCAATCATTAAAGTACAAAATAAACTTACAAATATCTTCAAACCTCTCCCACTATATTGCATTTATATTTGTACCCTTATTGATATTTGCCTACGCAAAAATACTGACAAAATACTGAAGTAATATAAGCGCGAGATTTTAGTTTTAGCTTATTAATTCTATGAGTGACAACAATATGAATAAACTGCATTCTAAGAAACAATAATAGAAATAATCTGAGCAACAATTTCCACAAAAAAATGAGAACCCCGTAGAAAGCTTTTAAAGTTGCATCTCGTGACAATCTTGTTTCATGCCTATAAACAATGATTCAGGAAAAAATTAACATTTATAAATATTTACATTTAAGCGATTACTTAATAATGACCATAGTTAAGCAATTGTTAATCGTTTAATTTGAGTAAATTTACGTATTCATTTATGAAGATAATTTTATAAATGCTTTACATAGGGAATGAGGGTGAGGTTAGGTTGGTATTTTTCCAACTAAAAACTACTGTAAATCGCTTATTTACCATACTTCCTCAACTGACGATGAACTTCCTTTATTGCTGTATGGGCGTTTACCAAACCGTTACCGAAGAAGTATTGCTCAATTGAAACTCCATCAGGAACTTTTCCAGAAAGTAGTAAATATTTGTAAACCTCTTTTTCTTTTTTAGAAACAGAAAGTGCGTCGTAAGAAGCTGTATGTTTAAGAATAGCAATGATATCTTGGCGACTTAAACGACGGGTAGGATCTTCTCCTTTCATCAAAGCTATGATTCCTGCGACAACTGGAGATGAAAAAGAAGTTCCCTCAACTCTTACATATTTACCTCTATTGTCAAATGATAAACCCCAGGAAGATTTTGGTTGAATTAAAATTCCTCGCCAAAAATTATCTGTTCCCGTGCCTCCAGTAGTCAGAATTGCACCGCGTAAGCCCATTTTTGCTCTCGCATCTCCACCCGGAGCAACCACTGTCAAACCATTACCAAAGTTGCTGTAAGGTGCGCGATATCCATTAATATTAGTCGCACCAACTGCAATTACTCCTTTTACCGAAGCCGGAAAACTAACTTCCAAATCCGTTTCATTTCCAGCCGCAGCCACAAAAACTACATTAGAGTTTTTATCCTGGGCGCGGATAATTGAATTTTTGACTTCTGCTGTTGGTAAAAAACTACCAAAACTCATGTTTATAACATCTGCTCCCCTAGCCACAGCATAGTCAATACCTTCTACAACGTCGGACATTTCTATTGATTGTTCAAAACCATATAGAGGGTGAAACAAAGTTTTACCAATAGTTACTGGCAATATGCTTGCTTGAGGAGCGACACCGGATAGCCCATTTATTTCTGGGGAATTTGCTGCAATTACCCCAGCAACAAAAGTACCGTGAAATAAACCCGCAACTTCGTAGCGTAAATAATTCCTGAGAATTTCCACAATATCCTTCCGACTCAAACCTATTTGTGGCTTATATCGTAAAAGCTTTCTCATTAACGGGATACCACCATACTTTTCTAACAGGGTATCGTTACTTAATCGATAAGAATCTTGAAAGATAGAGCCGAATGTAGAGAATTCTTGTTGACTCATCTTAGTATCGGCATCATCATCGGCGAAATCCCAACCATTGATTTCACCAAGACGTTTATCTTTTATATCTCCAGACTTATAGACATTATTTATCAAGTCTGGATGATTCCATTGAATCAGAGAGTCAAGAACTGCAACAACAACCCCCTTACCAGCTTTGGAGTTACGCCACGTTTCTGTTGCACGTATGCCGGTGCTGGGTAGAGATAAATCAGACTTTTTATACAAACCTCTAATCAAACATTTATCCACATCATCAGTAAATTTAGTCAAACAAACTCTTAAAGGATTGCTCTGAAGATGCCATTGTTGCAAACGTAGATTACTTTGAAAGCCAAATTTTGGTTTTATTTGACCTTTTTTAAATCTATCTATTGCTTCTTTTGCTTTGTGAGAAACATCTTTATTTCGTAGCAAAATGAAGTTAGGTGTTGCGGATTTAACTCCTTTAGCTTGATAAACTTGATTGGCAACTTTTAAAATTTCCGTTCCCGAGGAAGTTGTGGATTTAACTACATAGCGATTTTTACTGAAGCGTAAAGGGCGGATTATTTCTAATTTATGCTGATTTAAAATTACTTGTTTTTCATAGGGTGAAATTTGTTCCTCGAAACTGACAATTATCTCGTTTGGCAGTATTATTTCTTCACTATATTTCCGTCTAGAAAATACCGGAAAAGTATTATCAACATAAGCTTTTTGACTCAAACGTAACTGCATGACAGTAGAATTACCGCCATTTGAAGCTAACTTCATTAATGCATAATGCTTATTCAAAGGTTCTATTTCTACCTTTGTATCTTGATTGCGTCGAAAATCCTGTTGAAGTTTTATATACAGCGGTACATTAATATTTTGTGTAGCCTCTGGCTTGAAAGCAACAGCAATAATGTCGTTTCGCTGCTCTAAATGAATTTTTTTACCATCATAATTATAAAAAAGTTCTCTCTGTGCTTGTGACTTTTTTACAACTGGAGTTTCCGCTCTCGAAAATAAATTACCTGTTAGCACCCATAAACCGCTCGTCAAGAGAATACCGGACAATAAACGCTTCATAGTTCGGGTACCTCGCAGATGGGTTTGCAACACAAATAACTAGTAAATATAGATACTTGTTATTAGATAATACTGCCTGTGATTAGTTTTTATCTGCTACAAAAAACACAACTCATACTGTATTTGACAGGATTTTATTGATAGATAATCAAGTAATTTAAATTACTAACTGATATCTTGCAGCAGTTGCCGCAAACTCGGTTTCTTTCTGATTGCACAAGGAGATAATAATACTTTCACGACAAGAAAACGGGTTTCTTTGAGGGACTTGTATACGACGGAATTGTTGGTCCTCAAACCTAGGTTGCACTTTTTGCTTAATACTTGCCACCAGCGATACGCGGATACGTATCGCTGACTTATTCATCATCAAAAGACACGCAAGGGCTATCAACTTCGTGCATTGGTTGAAAGGAATTACAGAAAGTTACGTTAGAACAATTAACTGGCAATTCCTCTGGATGAGTGCATTGCAATTTAGTATTTGATTTAGTATTTAATAATGTATGAAAAGCACAGTCATTGCAAATAGTTTTAACAGAGTATATTTTGCGTTTAGTTAAATCTGACATAATTTTTTGAAAAAAGGGGAAAAATAGGATTATTTTAGGATTAACCACATCCGAACTCCGGAGCAATCAAAATGAAGCATTTACCAAAGGGATATATTATTCGCAAAGCCACATCAAAAGACGCTTCATCAATTCGCTGGCTGGTATTTAAAGCAAAACTTGACCCCACACAATTAAAATGGCAGCAATTTTGGGTAATTGAATTTAATAGCAATATAATAGCTTGCGGACAATTACGCAATTTTGAACAAGCTCAAGAACTGGGAAGTTTAGTAGTTCAAAACAACTGGAGAAATCGCGGTTTAGGCAGTTTTCTGACTCAACATTTAATAAAGCAAGCAACCCAACCGCTTTATTTAGAATGTTTGGGTAAAAAATTAGTAGATTACTATCAAAAATTTGGTTTTATAGCAATTGATTTTCAAGATTTACCTTCATCTCTCAAAAGTAAATTTAGAATATCTCATTTAGGTAAAAAAATTATTGGAGTTCCTGTAACTTTCATGAATTACTGCATCACATCACAATTAGATTGCTGTGAAACATTACTAGAATAAACTTTGGGTAATTGTGCAACGAATTCGATTTCGCCACGGGAGTTTTCTATCCAACCTTGTGCTTCGACAATTTTTTGACGTGAGGTTGATTTTTTGGGTGTTTCTAACTTAATTTTTCTTGTCTGCTGATTATTTTGATTTGTAAGCGTAACCCAATTTGCAATCGTCTCAAATTCTGTCAACGGTTCATAGGGATTCAGGGGTAATCCACCTCTTCCTGTAGAGATAAAGCTGCTAGCTGTTTCAGTTGGTTCTGAATTACAATCTCGAACAATTTCTTGGGATGCATCTACTAAACTGGTAGGTAATTCTATTAAACCTTTAGCCGGATCTATAGCTGTTCTATTTATATTTATTTCACCGCTAACTCCTAATTCCGAACTTGCGGTAATGTCGCTAAATTTAGTGGGTCGATTTTGAGGAAAAATTCCAAAAATACCGTTGCTTTTTATATTAACCATACCACCTTTACCGGAAAAAGCATTTGCTGTAATATTGCTATCTTCTTCAGGTAAAGCAACTATAAATTTTGCGTCGATATTGATATTTCCTCCATCACCACCAAGCTGTTGAGTACCTGCGTTGGTAGTAATCGAGCTACCGTTGCGTAGTATTAAAACGTCTTTTAAATTTATGTTAATATCACCACCATTACCCGATTTGGTTTCTGCTTCAATATCGCTATTATTTACTAAAATTTTGTCTGCATTGATAACAAGTTCTCCTGCTTTACCGGAACCAACAGAACCACTGGTGATACCTCCACGATTTTGCAAACGCGAGTTTTCTACTTGTAATAAAGAGGTATTTAAAGTTAGTCTACCAGCATTTCCTTCACCTCTTGTTGAGGTTTCTATTGCTCCTTGATTTCGGAGAATAACTTTTTCTGCGGTAATATTTATTTCTCCAGCATTTCCTTTACCTTTGGTAATTCCAATTAAACTATTAGCTTTATCAGGATTATCTTCAACTAATTTCGCGTCGTTTTCAAATAAAATATCGCGAGCGGTAAGTGTAATTTTACCAGCTTTTCCTGTGGAATTTTCTTCTGAAAGGGCAATGATATTTGAAAAACGTTTCAAGGTTATATTATTAGCTTTCAGTTTAATTTCTCCAGCATTTCCTGTTACGGAAGTATTGCTGGTTATCACGCTATTATTATCTAATAAAATATCATTAGCTTCAATATTAATATTACCAGCAATGGCGAGGGAACTAAAGTTATTATCGTAAGCATTCGCCTTGGAAGCAATCACGCCTAGATTCCTTAATATCAGAGAATTAGTATTTAAATTGATACTCCCAGCGTTACCTTCTCCATTTGAATCGCTGGTTAAAGCACCTTTATTACCAATAAAAATTTCGTCGATAGCATTAATATTAATATCACCGGCATCACCCTTTGCTTCAGTTTTTGTAATAAAAGCTCCATTTGTTAAGGAAAATAATTTTGTATTAACAATAATATTTCCAGCATTCCCGCTCCCTAATGTAGTACTTTGAATTGGTCCTTGATTTAAATCGAATATATTGGTTTCAATTTTAATTAATCCACCATTACCATTTCCTTGAGTAGTACTTGATATAGTACTTCTATTTTGTAAAGATACAGAATCGGCTTTAATGTTAATATCCCCAGCATTGGCGGGAGAAGTAAAGTTATTATCGTAAGCATTCGCATTGGAAGCAATCACGCCTTGATTTAATACCAGAGAATTAGTATTTAAATTGATATTCCCAGCGTCACCTTCTCCATTTGAATCGCTGGTTAAAGCACCTGCATTACTAATCAAAATCTTGTCGATAGCATTGACTTCAATATCACCTGCATTACCTTTAGCTTCGGTTTTTGTCGATAAAGCTCCACCTGCTAGAGAAAATGATTTCGTATTAAAAATTATGTCTCCAGCATCACCATTTCCTAGTGTAGTGCTTTGAATTGGTCCTTCATTTAAATCAAATATATCTGTTTCAATTTTGATTAACCCACTATTGCCATTTCCTTCAGTAACGCTACTAATTGCACCACTTTTTACTGATAAACTATTTAACTGTATATTGATTTTTCCAGCATTTCCATTTCCATAAGTATCGTTACTAATCGTGCTATCATCTTCCAGAGAAAGCCGATTACCCTTAATATTTATATCTCCACCATCACTAATATCATTCACCTTATTAGAAATAGAACTTGTTTCCCTTAAAACAGAATTTGCTGCTTCTATATTAATTTCACCATTATTACCTGCACCAGACTTATCTTTAACAACGAAACTTTTTTGCAGTATCAAAGAACCTTTCGTGGCAATCGCCATTGATTCTGAATTATTGGCAGCTTTATTAGTACTCAGAATGGCAGTATTAGAAACTAAAATATCACCTGATGCCGAAGCATTAAATTCTCCTCCAGTGGTTTGCAACACCACACTTATTTCTTCAGAGTTTTTACCAATGCTTAATTTACCTTTACCATCAGCATCTCTATCTGCTTGAAATATTAAACCAGTTTTATCTAAAGCAGATATTATGTTGCCTTCAGATAAAGCAATATCATTATCTGCTGCAAATGTTAACGTCACTGGAGTATTGTTATTCGTAATAATATTCACTTTATCGGCTTGAATATTCCCATTTTGATTTGCCGTCTTTCTGGCTGTAATGGCAAGGTTATTTCCCGCACTCAACTGTTTTTCTATAGTAGAACTATCTAATAAAGTTGTATTATTTAGCGGCTGAAAAATTGCTAAATCATTCTTATCGGCAGTAGAATCAACACTTGAAGTAGAACCAAAAAAGATATTACCAGAATTGAGCAACCAATCACCATTTAAGCCGTTATTAGCATTAGTATCAACGGTTGTACCTGTAATATCTAAAAAATTATTTCCAGAAGTTTCAACTTTACCACCGTTACCATTATTTATCCCACCCTTGGCACTGAAACTTCCATAAACGCGAGTAGATTCTGATGCAAACACACTAATATTTCCACCATCTCCTCTATTTAAAGCGTTGCTCTGTAACAATGCTTCCGAATCAATATAAACTGCTTTGGTATCGCTATTTCCAATAATGATTTCACCACCGCCCACAGTTCCAGAAGCATCAAAAAAGGAGTTTTCTAACAAACCAATTCTGTCTCCGAATACAGTTACTTTACCACCGACTCCTTGCAAGTTTGATGCATCAATCTTACCTAGATTGATAACCTTACCGATACTATTTGTATTACCATCAAGACCTAAAATTTCTCCAGAATTACCTAAACTCGCAAACCCTTGAGGAGAAATTGCAGCTATAGAAATTTGTCCACCCTTAGTTTTTAAATTACCTAAATTTTCAAAACTATTACCAATCAGAGTAATATTTTTCCCTTCGCCGACAGTCAAACTACCTGAATTGCTGATATTACTACTAATATTCCGATGATTTTTCCCATATTGCAAGCCTAAAGGAACATTCACCGTTAATAAAGGCTTATTTTGAGGATTTTTAGCGCTAAATTCGATATCATCTGGGAACTTTATACTATCCGCTGTAGTACCAATGAAAGAACCACCAATATCAAGTTTAGCGTTTTCACCGAATGCAATACCGTTAGGATTAATTATAAATAAATTAGCCGTACCATTCGCTTTAATTAAACCATTAATATTAGAAATAGAACTCCCGGTTACCCGAGTAATAATATTATTTATCTCAACTGAATTATTAAAATATGCTTCACCACCACTAACGACTCCAAACTCTTGGAAACTGTGAAACAAATTGCTTCCGGCAGTACTTCCACCTTCGATTATATTGCGGTTTCCTTGTTTTTTTACAGTAGAATTATTAAGTAAAGTGCTATCAGGTATAATTTGAGCATCAGCACTATTGACCCAAAAAATACCGATACTTACCAAAGCCAACTTGAGAAGCCAGCCGAAATGAATACTTTTCTTTAACATTATAGTCAATGTCTTTTATTAGCAAAAGTTCAAACACGGAGAATATTAATAGTTTGGTAAAAAAAAATCTATATTTTGTTAAGTATATTAATATTCTAATATTTTAAGATTCTGCTAATTTCTCCAGGCTTATAACGCTCTTTATCAGTTCTCAAAGTTATCATATCATTCCGCCCCAACCGGAATCGATATTCCCAATTCCCAATTCCCTAACTCGGTGTTTGTAAACTACCGCTACCTTGTAATAAAGTGTTGGTGGCATTAACAATTAACTGTGCTGCACCTGCAAAAAAATCACGTTCAATATTAGCAGGAGTATCGCTTGCTTGATGATAATAAGGACTACGTAAATTAGCTGTATCTGTTACTAATAAAGCTCCAATTCCTTGAAGCCAAAATGGCGCATGATCGCTACGTAAAACATCGGGGGTAAAAAATCCTTTGAGAGGAACTGGTAAAGTAAATACTGGTGGTAATTCAGATGATTTATCGAGATTTTTAAAACTATTAATTAATGGTAAATGTTCGGTATCGCCGACTACGGCTAAAAAGTCACCTTTGTCACTAGTGGGAGTTATGGGTAAACCAGAAGGGGTTTTTTGACAACCTGCCGTATAACAAGCATAACCAACCATGTCCATGACAATTACACCACGCAAGTTTTGCAAACGGGCTGTATTATTCACAAAAGCCCGACTACCCAATAAACCAGCTTCTTCTTTATCAAAAAAAGCTAATTGCAAAGTACGTGGAGTTGCTACAGAATTAAAAAGTCTGGCAATTTCTAGTAATACAGCAACACCAGTTGCATTGTCATCAGCACCGGGAGAATTTAAAACGGTATCGTAATGTGCGCCGAGTAAAATTGCTCCGGCTTTGCTATCAGTTCCCAGTTTTTCAGCAAAGACATTAATACCTTGGGGAAACTGTTCTAAAGAAGATTCCCAACCCTGCTTTTTTAACTCATTAATAATATAATTACGAGTACGTCTGCGTTCGGAAGCTGTAAAACGTTGAAAACTCAACTTTTCTAAGTCAGCAAATAATCTTTGCGAATTAACTTGAGGAATATTAGTTTGTTTAGTTTGTTTTGATTGAGTTTGTATTTTAGCTGCTGTAGATTCTTGAGGTACTGGAGTTTCTAGTTGAACACTATTAATAACAGCAGTTTCTTTGGATTCACGAAAAAAAGTATTCCCAAATAATACCGCAATCACTATACCTACTAACATTAACAGTCCAAGCCAAATATTTTTTTTCATAAATAAAGTTAATTAGTTGATAGTTGTTAGTTGTTAGGTGATAGGTGATAGTTTATAGTTGAGCTTTGATAGTTG
>JBCBPQ010000220.1:0-12748 GCA_039820645.1 Cyanobacteria bacterium J06633_8
CTTGGGTTTGCTGAATAATTTACCGTTTTGAGGGTTGGTGGTTAGTTGTTAGTGGTTAGTGGTTAATAGAATAATTATCAACCATCAACTATCAACCATCAACCATCAACTATCAACCATCAACTATCAACCATCAACTATCAACTATCAACTATCAAATAACAACTATCAACCATCAACCATCAACTATCAAATAACAACTATCAACTATCAAATAACAACTATCAACCATCAACTATCAATCCCCGTTTAGTAATTACCATTTTTTTATATGCTGAGTATTTTAATTTTGCTACCGCTTTTAGGTGCGGCTTTAATTGGGTTTGTTCCCGGCATAACATCAAAATTTTCTCGAACAGTAGCTTTGAGTGTTACTGTAATTTCTTTTTTATGGACTTTAGTTTTAGCCAGTCAGTTTAACCTCGGTGAAGTTAATCAGCAATTTAGCGAATTCATCCCTTGGGTAGATGCATTAGGTTTGAATTATCAGATTGGTATTGATGGTTTATCTTTGCCTTTACTCATATTAAATGCATTGTTGACAGGAATAGCCGTTTATAGCAGCGATAAAGCTATATCGCGATCGCGGCTGTATTATTCTTTGTTATTGTTGCTGAATGTGGGAGTAACCGGAGCATTTTTATCCCAGGATTTGCTGTTATTTTTCTTGTTTTACGAATTAGAATTAATTCCCCTATATTTGCTGATTGCTATATGGGGTGGGGAACGTCGGGGTTATGCAGCAACTAAATTTTTGATTTATACTGCTGTTTCCGGAATTTTGGTTTTAGCAAGTTTCTTGGGTTTGGTTTGGTTGAGTGGTGCCTCTAGTTTTGCTATAGAAGGCTTACAAACAAGCTCCATACCTTTAGGGACACAAATTTTGTTATTGGCTGGAATTTTAATTGGTTTCGGCATCAAAATGCCCTTGGTACCCTTGCATACATGGTTGCCAGATGCTCACGTAGAAGCTTCTACACCAATCTCGGTATTACTAGCTGGAGTTCTGTTGAAGCTAGGAACCTACGGCATACTCCGCTTCGGAATGTATTTGCTACCAGAAGCTTGGACATATTTAGCGCCTTGGCTGGCAACTTGGGCAGTAATCAGCGTGCTTTATGGTGCATCCTGTGCGATCGCGCAAAAAGACATGAAGAAAATGGTGGCTTACAGTTCTGTGGCGCATATGGGATATATACTTCTAGGTGCAGCGGCTGCAACACCTTTAAGTATATTAGGTACCGTCATGCAAATGATTAGCCACGGTTTAATTTCGGCGCTGCTGTTTTTGCTGGTAGGAATTGTGTATAAAAAAGCAGGCAGTCGTAATTTAGATGTTGTTCAAGGATTGTTAAACCCGGAAAGAGGTTTACCTTTAATTGGAAGCTTGATGGTTTTGGGAGTAATGGCAAGTGCTGGAATACCGGGAATGGTCGGTTTTATTGCGGAATTTGTGGTATTCCGTGCCAGTTATGAAGTTTTTCCGATACAAACTTTAGTTTCTATGATTGGAACCGGTTTAACTGCTGCTTACTTCTTGATTTTGATGAGTAAATGCTTTTTCGGACGCTTATCCGAACAAGTAACTAATCTACCCCGCGTCTATTGGGCGGATAGAATGCCTGCAATAGTTTTAGCTGTATTAATAGTAATTTTTGGCATTCAACCAAATTGGTTAGCACGTTGGACAGAACCAACAACAAACGCCATGATGAGCGTACAAAATCCGATTGTAAAAGTGTCTTTTAATGATTAGTTGTTAGTTGTTAGTTGTTAGTTGTTAGTTGTTAGTTTTTAGTTGTTAGTTTTTAGTTGTTAGTTGTTTGTTGTTAAGTAAGTCGGCACAAATAAACCAAGCTACATTACAGAATGTAAATTACCCTCAAACCCTTGTTCCTATTGCCTTTTGCCTATTGCCTATTGCCTTATCCCAATTACTATTTTCAATGCCAACCTACTTAGTTGTTAGTTGTTTGTTGTTAGTTGTTAATTACCAATTACTAGTTATTACTCAAGATTTTTGGCGCTAAAGCGCAACTACGAACCAATTTCAGGATAAATTTTTATGGTAAGCACTGCGAAAAATCAATCTAGTAAGCATCCTTTAGCAGAATACATTGAACGGTTATTAAGTGGAGATGCATTACTTCCAGATACTCCAGAAAATTTAATTGAAGTAGTTGGAGTTCTTCATAGTTACGGTGTAGTTTTAGATGCTTATTCCAACAATCTTATATACTTTGCCAATAATCAATTTTTAGTATTCTTCCCGTTTTTTAAATATTTTAACGGTGAAATCAATTTGAATAAATTATTGCGTCATTGGGGACACGACAGAATTAATTACGAATACGCCGAGTATTGTATGAAATCAATGCTGTGGCATGGTGGTGGTGGATTAGATAAATATGTAGATTCAGAAGAATTTAAAGAAAGAGCGCAAGCGGTTATTAATGCAAAATTTAAAAATAACCCTTTAGTTTTGGGTATTAATCAACTGTTTCCAGAATTTTTAGTCGAACAGTTAAGGGTTTGCTCTTATTACAGCGGTTTGGGACAATTTTGGCGTGTCATGTCTGATGCTTTTATGAGTTTATCGGACTTATACGATAAGGGTAAAATCAAATCTATTCCAGATGTTGTAGAGCATGTAAAAGCTGGTTTGGTAGCGAATGCCAGTAACCCGATTACCTACAGCGTTAAAATTAGGGATAAAGTTTACGATTTAATTCCCGAAGAAGTAGGTTTAACCTTCTTGATGGATACTGCTGTTCCTTATGTAGAAGCAATTTTCTTCCGAGGAACCCCTTTCCACGGTACAGTTTCTTACAACGCTCAGGCTTATCAAATTCCCCCAGATCAAGGAAAATTTCAGTACGGTGCATTGTATGCAGATCCATTACCTATCGGCGGTGCGGGAATTCCTCCAACATTATTAATGCATGATATGCGTCACTATCTACCTGAATATTTGCACGAAGTTTATCGTCAAACTCGTCGAGGGGAAGATGATTTATTAGTACAAATTTGTAAAAGCTTCCAAAAATCTATGTATTGCGTTACCACCGCTGCAATTGTGGGATTAATGCCTCATTCTCCAGATACTACCGAAGCTTCCGAGCAAAAGGCAAATCGAGATTATTTACGAAATTGGATGGATAGATTTACTACTTCACGATTGAAAGATGTAAATGAAAAGCCTATAGCTTGTGAGATAGCTGTACCTAAGTGGATGTAACAAAGGTTAAAGGTTAAAGGTTAAAGGTTTATTGTAGGGTGCTCTGAGGCATTGAAAAAATTTCAAAGTATTTAAAATGAATCTATTATTTGCCTCACGCACCAACGAGTAATTACTAAACTCAAAAATTTAAAGGTTTAATTGTAGGGTGCTCTGAGGCATTGAAAAAATTTCAAAGCATTTTAAATGAGTCTATTATTTGCCTCACGCACCAAGGAATTACTTTAAACAGAAAGCATTTACTAAACGGGTTTTGTTACCGTTTTTTTATGAGGGGATATGAATTCCTTTCATACAAACCCATCAACACAATAAAACGCACTCACTAATCGTGTAATGCGTCACACTAACTGCTAAATGTAAAAGGGCGGCTGATGGGACTCGAACCCACGAATGGAGATACCACAAACCTCTGCCTTAACCACTTGGCTACAACCGCCATATTTTTCATTCTTAAATAGTATAGCAGCTTATGAATGAATTTATCAAGCATTTTTTTGGAACGGACTCAGATAATCTAGAGTCTAATAGTCAAATGGTTAATTTTTATATTTAAAGATAATGAAAATTGTAAGTATTGCGGCATATGCTGGAGCCGCCGCATTAATTGCCTTGGGAGTCGCAATGGCGGGTACAAATCCATCCCGAGCCGAGTATGAAGAATATGCGACTCAGCGACTAAGCGAGTATTTAAAAGAACAGGGGTGTAGCAAGACTCCGAACTTATTAGATAATTTAATCAAATTCAACTGCTCAAAGCTGATAGATTCAGCCAGCCCCCAAATTAAGCAGATAATTAAAGCATCAACCGAAAAACAAGATTTCCTGCTATTCAGCGTTTATCGCACAAATTTGCAGATAAACTCTCTTATTCCTTCCTATAAGTTCGAGACGGTAGGAGCTTTAGATAATTTCTTTACTTATAAAGCACAAAAAGATTAATTGGTTATAGGGCATAGGGCATAGGGCATAGGGCATTGTAAACTCATAACTGTTCATACAAGCAGGGGGAGAGAATATTGCAGATGCGGCAACTGTATTGGGTTATAAATCTATTACCGTTGTTAAACCCATAATCTCGTCACTCCCTCACTCCCTCTCTCCCAACCATAGGTAATATTCTAAAGTTACAGGAGTTTATATTTTCTGTTAATTAACCCTATTTGCTTGTAGCAGAAAAATCCTGACAAGATACTGAAGAAATTGCGGAATCTTGTGAATTAACTTTGGCAACAAATAACAGGTTACCATCAGCATCTTCAACCCATCCTGTAGCTTCGATAATTTTATTTTCTCGACTATCAACATTATTAGGATTAATATTTTCAGCAGAAATATTTGCAGATGATTCTTCTGTAAGTATCAAATCAGCTAATTCAACTAACATTGTATTTCCATCAAATAAATCATTTGGGCTTTGTGGTAATCCACCTTTTCCGCCAATAATGAAGTTACTTCCAGCAGAAGCAGCACATCCAGCCTTAATTTTGGCATCTTGGACTAGAGTTGATGGTAAAGTCATTAGTTGATGAACAGAAGTCTCGTCAAGCTGGTTTACCGTAACTTGTCCGTTAACACCAAATTTAGAACTGGCAGTAATATCACTTTTGAAAGTTCTTCCCGTGCGAAATCCTAAACCAAAAATATTCTGAGTAGTAATATCAATATTACCGCCATTACCTTGATTTGCATTGGCAATAACATCACTATTTTCAAAGGTTAATCCAATAACAAAACCTTGAGGATTATTAACGGTAATATTGCCACCATTTGCAGTTTCAAAAGCTTCCGCAGAAATTAAACTGTCATTTTCTATCCATAATAAATCCTGGATATTAAGGGTAATATTCCCACTTTCTAACCCTTCTCCAAGTCCGGTTTCAGCAGTCAACTTACCTTCACTTACAAATAGATTATTAGCCGTTATGTCTAAATAACCTGCTAGTCCCAATCTACTGCTAACATTGATTTCAGATGTATCCAGTACATCAAATTGATTTGTATTAGCTTCTATAAACCCTGCTTCTCCACCATTAGTTGCTTGTACCAGTAAACCACCTTTTCCAGTTAATTTTATAGATTCTGTAGCGTTAATAGTTAAATCACCCCCTATGCCATCACTAGTAGAAGCAGAAATTTTACTACTATTCACTGCAAGATTATTGTTCATATTCAATTTGATATTTCCACCTTCACCTGATTCTGTACTTGCAGAGATTTTGGCATCTTGAAAAAGATTTAAATCATTTGCATTAATTAAAATATCACCGGCAATTCCATCATTTTTACTACTGACATTTGCTTGAGAATTAGTCATAGTAAACTGATTAGTGGTAATTCTTAATTCTCCTGCAAATCCATTACCTTTTGCTTCCGATGCAATTATACTATTATCTGAAAGTTGGACTGAATTTCTAGCATTAATATCTATATCCCCGGCTTCAGCATTAATCGTAGATACTGAGATTAAACTATTCGATAATTCTAGATTATTTAAAATATCTAAGCTAATATGACCATCAGTTCCGGATTCTTGAGTTTTGGCGGCAATTTCTGCTGTATTGCTCAGTAAAACATTATTTGCCTGAACAAAAATACTACCAGCACTTCCATTACCTTTACTGCTAACATTTGCTTGAGAATTATCAGTTATATTTAATTGATTGGTAACAATATCTATATTTCCAGCTATGCCATCACCAAGTGATTCTGATGCTAGTTTGCTATTATTTTCAACCACGATTGAATCTGTAGCATTAATGTTAATATTGCCAGCAGTACCGTCAGTTGTAGTAGCATTAATAAAACTTTCTTGACTTAAGAATAAAGTCTTGAGATTTTCTAGTTCAATATTTCCACCATCGCCAGAAGCAGTATTAGCAGATATTGTTGCTTTGTTAGTTAAATTGACATTGCTGGCTTTGATTGAGATTAACCCCGCATCTCCTGCTTCGGCACTACTAACTATTGCTTTAGAATTATCGCTGATATTTAAATTATTGGTGATAATTTCTAAAAATCCAGCTTCACCTTTACCAACGGCTCCGGAAGCAATTGTACTATCTTGTTGAATTTTTACCTCATCGGTAGCGTTTATAGTAATATCACCAGCCTCACCATCAGATGTAGTTGCAGAAATAAGGCTGTCTCCACTCAGTTGGAAAGTTTGTAAGTTTTTGAATTGAATATGTCCGCTAACACCAGATTTTGTTTCTGCAGTGACTTTAGATAGATTATTGATAGTGATATTATCGGCATTTACTAATATATAACCTGCTTGTTGTTGACTATTTACACTGACTACTGAAGCGTCAGCAATATTTAAATTTTTGGTATCAATTTCTATAAAACCTGCTATACCTGTACCTGTTGCTTCTGATGCAATTTTGCTATTATCTAATATTTTTACAAAATCAAGGGCGTTAATTATGATATCTCCAGCTTCTCCATCAAGACTTGATGCGGAGATTGTAGCTTTACTTAATTCTAAGCTATTTAATCCCTCAAGAAAAATTTCTCCACCTTGGGTAGATTCTGTAGAAGCGGATATTTGCCCTCCATCAGTGATAATTAATTTTTTAGTATCAACTATCAATACTCCAGCATTTCCTGTTGCACCTGTTTCTGCTGTAGTACTAATTTGACTGGGAACTTTCTTGTCATCACTATCATTAGAGTTACCAGTTATCTCCACTGAATCGAAAGCAGTAATCGAAACTTTTCCTCCTTCTCCTTCTTCTAATGTTCCCGCACCAATAAATGAACCTTTACTAACATTTAGTTTATCTGTAGTAACTTGCAAATAACCTGCATTACCAGAACTAAAAGTACTAGTTGAAACTAAGGCTCCGTCTTTTAATATAAATTCGTCGGTATTATTAATTATTAAATTACCTGCATTACCAGAACTAAATGTAGCTGCTGTTAAACTAGAGTTTCCAATTAATTCTATTTTATTAGCGGTTATATTTAATTCCCCACTATCTCCAGCATCGAGAAGTGTGGCGAGTTTATCATCAATTGATTCAATGACAGTATCAGCTAGTCCATTGGGTATTGTGTCGTCTACTAATGAAGAAAGTAAATCTGGATATACTGTTGTTAGTGAAGCTGGAGATATTGATGAGGTAGTGATTCCCGCTCCATTTTTAATTATTAGTTCTCCGGTATTAATATTTGCATTTCCTGCCGCAGCACTACCATTTGTTCCAGAGATAATACCTGTATCCAAGGTTGCAGATGCTAGGGATTCCTCCCTGAATGTGGGGGTAAATGTTCCAGATTCATCACCAATTATTTTAATAGATTCTGAAGCATTTATATTTATATTTCCTCCTTTTCCACTTTTAAAAAAGTCTGAATTAAATGAAGCATCTTCTGGGAGTATCGAAATAAAAGTACTTATTCCAGTACTATAATTATCGAAATTGTCGATACCAATACTATCTGGCTCGGGAAGGCTATTTTGTATCAATAAACGTTTTGTTGTAATATTAATATCTCCGCTATCTCCGATTCCGTTAGTAACAGAAGATAAACCGCTACCATCGTATATTTTTATATCATCTGTCTCTACGATTAAATTTCCACCAGTTCCTAAACCTGTTATCCCAACTGTTACTCGACTAACATCTTCTAAAGTAATTGCCGGAGCAATTAGCTTAATATCTCCACCTACAATTGGATTTGTACTGACATCATCAATATTAGATTCACTATTAATATCTGCTCCAATCATGGAGATAGAAGCTCCGCTCATCAAAGAAATATTACCACCTGCTGCGGTTGATGAATCAGCTTTAATTTTGCTGCTAATTTCAAGATTCCCTGAAGCATCAACAATAACTTTTCCAGCATTTCCTGAGTTACTGCTAGTTTTAATCTTGCCACTAACTTCAATCTTTCCACCAGTCAAATTAGCATTGGGATTATATTGATTTGTCAGAAAAACCAAACCATCTGCTTCATCAACTGTAATATTGCCCTCAAGCACTATATCGCTACTACTTTTAACTGCTTCAGTATTGGGTATTACTGGTATAAAATCACCATTTTCAGAAATAATTTCAGTCACATCATCAGTTACATTAATCCCAGCACGAATATCTAAAGTTGCTTGATTTTTTCCGTCAATATCTAACTCTTCCCCATTAGAAAGAATAACTTTCTCTTGCAAACCATTTACATCATCCGTACCTGTAATTGTCACATCACCGGTAATATTTACACTTCCTCCAGCCAAAATATGCAGCGAAGCACCATCATAACTTTCAAAACTAACATCACCACTAGCTCGTATAATAGGGTCATTAGGGCTTTGTAAATTTCCCAAACTACCATCCAACTCTTCAACGCGAAAATTTCCACCGCTAAAATAACGAGCATCACCAAGTACGGGATTTGAACTTTGTAAAATCAAATCATTCCCAGAGAATAAACCACTATCTGGATGATTTAACGCAAAAATATCTACAGTTTCAGTAGCTTTTAATAAGAAATTATTACTAGCATCAGCAATAAAAGGAATCTCAGAAGAATCTCTAATTTGTAAATTATTTTCTGCTTTTAAATTTAAATTCCTACCCGCTCTCAAATTACCAGTTAAATTAATATTTTTGCCTATAAAATTTAAATCGTTTCCAACAGTTAAATTAGCTTGATTGCTAATGTCACCTTGCTGGGAACGGGGATATTGTAAACCAGGGGTAATATTTATTTTGAGTAAAGGTGGTGCTTGTAGATTCGTTGTGCTAAATTCAAAACCATTATCAAATAAAATACTTGATGAAGTAGTTGCGCTGAAAGAACCAGAAATATCTAAACTTGCATTTTCACCAAACATAATCCCATTGGGATTGATTAAAAATAGATTAGCATTTCCCAATACTCCCAACTTGCCAAAAATCGCAGATGCATTTTTTCCCGTCACCCGAGTTAAGATATTTTGTATTGCAGTTGGATTGCTAAAATAAACGCTTTTTCCATTATCAATATTGAATTCCTTAAAACTATGAAATAGGTTGCTTCCACGAATTGCACCACCGTCAATTCTTTGAATTAATTTGGTAGGAGTAATTCGAGAATTTTCTTTCCCTAAAGTATTATCTGGGATTAATTGTGCTTTGGCTTCAATAACTGGTGCTAAGCATAGGGCAACAGAGAAGCCCCATAATAAGCAATGGGAGTAACTGTACATTTACTTACATCTGGAAACGATTTTACTGAAAATTATCTTCAGCTTCACATTCATATAGTTCCCAGATATGAGGATAAAGTAACAAGAATTAGATAATATTTTGAGAGTATTTTTCATCGACTCATCACAAATATTGTCAAAGATTTAAATTTATTGCCTCTGATTGTTACTTTGTATCAAAATCTGGGAATTCTAGAAATAAGTATTACCCCTTTAAAAGTAGAGAAATTCATAGATTGATAGCGGAAAAATAATGTTTAATATTCAAGCCATTTTTTTAGGTTTATCAGTTACATTTACATTAATACCAGTTTTATCAGTTAAAGCCCAATTAATCCCAGATAATACTTTAGGGAAAGAAAATTCTCTAGTTAATTCTCTCAACTCTCTTGAAGATAGAATTGATGGTGGTGCTGTTCGCGGTTCTAATTTATTTCATAGTTTTAAAGAATTTAATATTGGTAATAATAGAAGCATTTATTTTAATAACCCATCTCAAATCCAAAATATTTTCACTAGAGTTACTGGTAGTAAGCAATCGCAAATTTTCGGTAAATTGGGAGTATTGGGAAATGCGAATTTATTTTTGATTAATCCTAACGGAGTTATTTTTGGAAAGGATGCCAGTTTAGATATTAACGGTTCATTTGTTGGTACTACCGCTAGTTTTATTGACTTTGCAGACGGTAGCCAATTTAGTGCAGTTTCACCAGATAAACCATTATTAACAATCAGCGCACCTTTGGGCTTAGGAATGGGAAATAATCCCGGAGAAATTAGGGTTAAAGGTGATGGGCACTCTACTGTTGGTGATGGTCTAGATATTGATTTTGGAGATAACAGTACAAAAGGTTTAGAAGTCGCACCGGGAAAGACAATCGCTTTAATTGGTGGAAATATTATATTAGAAGGGGGTTTGATAAAAACAAAATTTGGAAGAATCGAATTAGGTAGTCTTGGTTCTGGTAAAGTTGATTTTAATCTTACTCCTGAAAGTCTAATATTCAGCTATGACAATGCTGAAACTTTCAAAGATATTAAATTATCTAATAAAGCAGCACTTGAAGCAATTAGCTTTTCTGGAAACACTTCAAATTCGATAAATAATTTAGACAAAAATATTGCTGATTCCGGTTCTATTCAACTACAAGGAAAAAAGATTGATTTAAGCAGCCTCTCAATAATTTTTAGTAATAACCAGAGTAATTTATCTCCTGGAAACATAAATATTAATGCAACAGAATCTTTAGAAATGCAAAATAGTGCTGTAAGAAGTCAAGCTCTATTAGTCGGAAAAGGTGGAAATATTCTAATTTCTACAAAGCAACTTGTAGTAGAAGATGGTGCGGGAATACTAGCTTTTAATTACGGTGATAAATCTGGAGCAAATATTACAATTAAGGCTTCAGAATCGGTAAACATAATTGGTGTATCAAAAGGAAGAGATGATTCTACTGCTATTGCAACTAGTGCTTTCAGTAATGGAGATGGAGGAAATGTTGATATCTCAACCAGCAACTTACATGTAGTAGATGGGGCAATTATAAGTTCTTCAACTTTTAATGGAAATGCAGGGAATTTAACAGTTAATGCTAGGGAATCTGTTGAAGTAGTTGGTATAGAGCCAAATTATCTTCAACCTAGTGTTTTAACGTCGGTAACTCTAGGGAATGGAAATGGTGGTAATTTAACCTTAAATACCAAACGACTAATAGTTAAAGATGGGGGAAGAGTAGATGCTTCCACTCTTGCTAATGGTGCAGCAGGAAGTATTACAATTAACGCTTCTGACAAAATCGAACTGACTGGTTACGATCCACAATTTTTCGTCCCTAGCTTAATTGCATCTTCTGCCATTATTGAGGATGAAATAATACAAGAAAGATTTGGAATACTTTCAATTCTTGAAGGAAAATCTGGAGAAATAACTATTAATACTACTCAATTAAATATCGCAGATGGTGCTTTATTAATTGTTAAAAATGATGGTTCTGGTGATGCTGGAATACTAAGGGTAAAAGCTGATTCAATTAATATTGATAATAAATCAAGTATCAGTGCAGCGAATCAATCAGGTGAAGGTGGGAATATTAATTTACAAGCTCAGAATTTATTGCTAAGAGGCAATAGTAGCATTTCAGCAACTTCTGCTGGAACTGGTGATGGAGGCAATATTACGATTGATTCTCAAGTTATAACAGCTTTGGAAAACAGCGATATTACAGCTAATTCTGAAGGAAGTTTTGGAGGAAAAGTAGAAATTAATAGCAAAGGTATTTTTGGGACTCAATTTCGAGAATTTTTGACTACAGAAAGTGATATTACTGCAACTTCTGGATTGGGAGCAGAATTTAATGGTGTTGTTGATATTAATACTATTACAATTAATCCTAATTTTGGATTAGCCGAACTACCAACTGGACTCACCGATCCTAGTAAAAAAATAATAGCTGGATGTAGTGCAAATCGAGCTAGTAGTTTTACAGCTATCGGGCGTGGTGGATTACCAGAAAGTCCCAATCAAGTATTTGCAGGAAATAATCCCATAGTTGATTTAATTGATTTAATTGATTTAGTTCCGACATCGGGAAATCAACAATATTCTACATCTTCAAAAGTGTCAATAAATCATTCAATTAATAAAGAGAAAACAGAAATTGTTGAAGCAAAAGGATGGATTGTGAATGGGGAAGGTGAGATTGAATTTGTTGCAGAAGTTCCGGAAATTACACCAAATTCTGGAAGGATAGCAGCGGTTGATTGTCAACCAAGCTGAACCTAAATAATTTTGATACATTTATTTTAAAAGCATTATGAGAGATATCAATATAAATTGATTGATTTTTTTGTGAATTTTTACCTATTTCTGGGAACTCTATAAATATCAATCCTTTTTTTACCCAATATTTATAGATTTGTCAGAGGAAAAATGTTTCATAACCAAGTTATCTCATTAGGTTTATCATTTACCTTTATATTGATTCCATTTTCTCAAGTTCAAGCTCAATTAATACCAGATAATACTTTAAGAACAGAAAATTCTGTAGTTAATTCCATCAACTCTCTTGAAGATAGAATTAATGGTGGTGCAATTCGTGGAAGTAATTTATTTCATAGTTTTAAAGAATTTAATGTGGATAGCGGTAAAACTATTTATTTTAATAATCCAACTGCAATTCAAAATATTTTAACTCGGGTTACGGGTAATAATCAGTCACAAATTTTAGGTAAATTGGGAGTATTGGGAAATGCTAATTTATTTCTGATTAATCCTAACGGAATTATTTTTGGGAAAGATGCAAGTTTAGATATTA
>JBCBPQ010000221.1:0-12691 GCA_039820645.1 Cyanobacteria bacterium J06633_8
CTAACCACTAACCACTAACCACTAACCACTAACTCCTAATTCCTAACTTCTAACAACTAACCACTAACAACTAACAACTAACAACTAACCACTAACAACTATCAACTAACCACTAACTTAAAAGTCAAAGTAGATATAAGGTAATCTTCCTTCGGGGGCTAATACCCAAACAGCCCAAAGACATAGGGGTATAAATAGAAGTTTCAAATGCCAATTAAGTTGAAGTTTGAGGCGGTTGTTAAGGGCATAAGAGATAGCCATGATGGACGCGATCGCAATTAACAAGGCAGCGAGCTGATACTGACCAATATTAAGAGCTTCGACATAAACTTTTTGAGCAAACTGCGCGTCAGGGGAACGACCAAATAAATGAGTAATTACGAACCAGGAATCTTGCAGGTTAGGTAAACGGAACCATATCCAGGAACTAAAAACCATTAATTGAGTAATTAGCCAAGCTAAAATTATCCCTGCCGGATTCTGCCAGAAGTTTTCCAGAGGTTCAAATTTGTCACTAATAACATCAGTGAGACGATGCACTACTAATGCGAAACCGTGGTATGCGCCCCAAATAACCCATCCTAAAGCAGCATCGTGCCAAATACCGGCAATAACCATCACAGTCATTAAGTTGAAGCAGGTACGAACTAAACCCTTTCGAGAACCTCCGAGGGGAAAGTAAAGGTAATTACGCAGCCAATCACCCAAAGTCATGTGCCAGCGTCGCCAAAAGTCAGCAATGCTAGTACTGAAATAGGGATGGTTAAAGTTTTCCGGTAATACTAACCCGAAGAGTAAAGCACTACCGCGAGCAATATCTACATAACCGCTAAAATCTAAATACAGTTGTAAGCCATAGGCAAAAGTCGCTAACCATAAATCAACGCTACCCGCTCGCTGCAAGCTACTGAAAGATAAATCGACAAAAATACCTAAATGGTCTGCTAAAAGAGCTTTTTTTACCGCTCCTCTAGCAATTAACCACAATCCCTCAGCTATCGTATCGGTGCTAGGAAACACAAGGGTATTAAACTGATTTGCGAGATTATGATAGCGAGTAATTGGACCCGAAATTAGTTTAGCGAAGAAAGATTTATAACTTGCAAATTCAATAAATTGACTGCTAGCAGGGGCACCCCGATAAACATCGACTAAATAAGCAATACACTCAAAAGTAAAAAATGAAATTCCTAGAGGTGCAATTATTTTAAAAGCACCATCGTTTCCAGGATTAATGCTGCTGGAATTAAAGAAATTAAATAAAGCTGGTAAATATTTGAAACCAAACAGCAGCACAATATTTAAAATAATTCCCAGCCATAAAACCTTTAAACGACGACGATTCCAATCGGCTTGAGCAAATTGCCACTGTTCGTTAGAAATCCGCCAATCAAGAGTATGTTTTCCAGGGGAAGTATTTTGTCCGAGAGCTAAACCAAAACGAAAATTGATAAAAACTAGCGTCAACAGTAGTGGTAAATAATAAATTTGGTTAGACGCATAAAAAATTAAGCTGGCAATAAATAAAGTCCACAAACGTAACTTTTGTTGTTCTACAGACCAATAAATTCCCAATATACACAGTAGAAATAACCCGTATCCGAACGAAATAAAGTTCATTTGAATCAGTTAACAGTGAACAGTGAACAGTTAGCAGTGAACAGTTAACAGTGAACAGTGAGCAGTTATCAGTGAACAGTTAACAGTGAACAGTGAGCAGTTAATAATTCATTATCTATTACCAATTACCGATTACCGATTACCAATTACCAATTACCAATTACCAATGCCCAATGCCCAATCCCCAATCCCCAATGCCCAATTACCAATCCCCAATCCCCAATGCCCAATCCCCAATTACCATCTTTTCTACTTCCAAGGTATCATTGGGTCTTTGGCGAGTTTTTTGGATACTTCGTAGGCTCCGTAACGGTTGAGGTGACTGGGGTCGGAAAAATAGTCGTTGGCTTTTGGCCATGCTTGACTCAAGTCTCGGTAAATGAAGTTGGAACGGCTTGATAAATCCAGCATATAATTTTCAAATTCTTGTTCGTATTTTGTACGTGCTGGATCTAAATATTCTGCTGTTAGGGGCATATTTACGAACACTACATTGATGTTTCGTTTTTCGGTGTAATTGAGTACTGCTTGCAGGGCTTCATTTTGCTCGCCGAGTAAGTAAAAGTCCTGATAGTCTTTGTCGTAATTGCCTGGGACTTTGGCGTGCTTTTTATAATAAGTTTTAGGATTAAAGCGGATAGATAAGGGTAAAAACCCATCAAAATCTACTGCGTAATTGGCAGCATCTTCGGAAAGATTGGTTAAATCTTGTGAAGAATCTACTTTCTTGAGAGCGCTAATTATCGGTAAAGATTTAAATATTTTGTTGAGTTGACCTTTGATTTGGTCGCGTTTTTCGTAGGAACTGGAAACCGTAGCAAATCCTTCGTTTAATTTTTCGTTAATAATTTGATTGCCATTAGTTGTGTTTTTAGCTAGTTCTGCTTCTTTGGTAGTTTTTGATGCAGCATCTTGAGAATCTTGCCTTGCTAAGGATGTAGACAGCGCATATTGGTAACCGGGGGATGCTGCGATCGCGGCAAAGGTACCGTCGTTTCTACCGCTATTAAAAGCACGAACGCCATCAGCCCAAATAATTGTTTTTGGTAATTCTGCTGGTTGGAGTACGCGACGAATTATAAAGTCTACGACTTGGGCTGTGGCACCGTTTATACCAAAGTTAAATACATCAATATCCGGATAACCCTGGGTTGCTAAAGCTTTAGAAAGTGCATCTGGATCGACACCTCGTAAAGCACGGGAAGAGCCGATAATTAATACATCCGGTGGTAAGCCATTTTTTGCTAAACGCTGTTTGTATAGGGCTAATTGTTCGTCTAATTGCCGAGCATTGAAACTGGGAAGCTGGGATCGGGCTGCTAGGAGAATGGCTGTTGCTGTTGCTTTACCTCGCGAGGGTTTGTTTTTTGCGGTGAAGCCAGAACTGTTAAAGGTTGAATTATTAGGGTTAGATTGTGATTCTGTACTGTTAGCAAGAAAGGCTGTAGTTTCTTCAGTTACAGTGGTTGCTGGTAGGGATTGAGCAATTTGTGGAGTTGGAGGTACAGATGAAGTCAAAATTTTCCCCAATAACCAATCAGTTTGCAGAGTCAATAATAATCCTAGGGCACCCCAAATTAAAGCAACGTTACGGACTCCTGTTTCTGAATTCGCCTCGGATACCTGCTGTTTGTCAACAAAAAGTTGGGTTTTTAAGAAGCCATTTTTGATGATTTCACCCCAATCCTTGGCAATATCAGCAATAAAGGTATGAACATCTTCTGCTGTTAAATCGGGACGTAATACGGTTTCATCATCGCTGGGTAACAATTCCTGCACGTAGGCAGAAGTGGCGGCAAATTCTGGAGTTGCTTCGGGTACTACTCGCTGGCGTTCGTGGAAATCCATCCCGGATTGCCAGAATGGTTTTTTGTTACCGGCTCTCCTTCCGTAAACGCGCACGCCTGCAAGATTATCTAACTGTAAATGCCTAACAAAATTTATAACTTTGGCAGCTACTTTTTTACGTGCCGGACATACAGGAGCATCACACATAATGTGTAATAAATCTTCTCTTCGCGCCAAAATGACGCGAATACCACCAGTCTTTAACCGCTTATCTAGATCTGGATTCAGCAGGCGTTGGATTAAAAAAGTAATCGCTTCAATATCGCCTAAGTTGGCTAATTCCATTGCTGAGGATGCTAAAGCAGGATGCTCTTTCGCTGGTAAAGATTGCCAATCAATCCAAGCAGGTTGAGAGGAAGTTACTGTTTTTTGTCCGTAAATAGCTGCTGATAATATGCCTTGGGGAGCTAATGCTTCTAATTGAGGAACAATTTTCTCCAAACATAATGTTTTAGCAGGAATAACTCCGTCTTCAGGAGATTGAGAACCGGGGGTACAAAATATATGTAGTGTTGAATCTTGTAAAGAAGCTTGTACTTTAACAGTCGAATTATTAAATATAATATTTAAAATCCTGACAATTGCTTGCACATCTCCCCATCGCGCCCATTCCTTGAGCATCGCTTCTGGGGGTGTCAAATCAACTAACAGCAGCCAATCCGGTTGAGTTTCGCCGACAACCTGTGTAGAAATTACTGCATCTCGATAATTTAACAGCTTAAGATTTCTTAACTTAGCTGCTACAGGCTCTGCAATTAAAGATGGATCTGGGGTGTAATTTGATTGACAAAAAACCCACAATCGACCTTTATTGCTAGCAATGTCGGCAAGTGGTTTCTGTCTTTTGACTTTAACTTGGACGGCGACTCCTAAAGTACTTAAAGTCTCGCTCAAATAACGAGCAATGGCATTTGGATCTCCCTGACGAGCTAAACTTTCATTAGATAAAATTAGGGCTCCGGGAGGGGCATCCACTTGTAAAAGTGCAGTTTTAACTTCTTCTAAGTGCTTATCAAGTTGACTCAGATAAACCTTGTGGCACCATTCGGGACGTTTTTCGCTTTTTTTCTTGCCGTAAACGAAAACTTGGTATATTGAAGGTTGTTCGTTTTTTGTTAAGGCATCTAAATCGGTTTGTTGTAATGCTTTGAGCAAATCGGATAAAGTATTCCACCTGGGAGGACCAGATGGGGATTCGCAAAGAATATGCAGGTCGTTTCCTCGCAACCGGACTTTTACCCCTATAGAGTTTATCCCTGTTGCTTGGCTTACCCACTGTGCTAGTGATTTTTGGGTTTCTAGAAAGGCTGTTTTCATCGGAAGTTGACGAAAAAGGATTGAGCGGACGCGGTTAGCTGGCAACAGCTAGTAAACTAGAATCATCGAAATTATTAAACGCGAGAAATAGGAAGGCACAATACGCAGCTTGTTCGTATCGTTTCTCTTACCGATTTGTTTGGAAGGTTGATTGGATTAGCCCATATTAACTTCGTAACAAACCATAATCGCTCTCTCATATAAAGTTTTGTGTTTTATTTAAATTATCTTACAGCAGTCAAAAATATCTATGTCCTCTCAAACAGTTAATTCTAAATCATCTCAAGCTCAATTAAATTTAGGGTTATTTTCGATTCCCCATTCTCTCCTATTGTTTTCGGGTACCGTTTCTGTCTTAACATTAGTGTTAGCAGAAAAAGCTACAGGCGAAGCTCTTATAGCATTAGGACAAGCCAGCGAAGAAATATTTCGAGGCGAGAGTCTACCAATGCTTGATTTCCCAAATTCAAATTCCGAAGACTCAGACAAAAACCCAGTATAAGAAGTCTTGACCCTTTAAGGGGGTAAAAATTTGTTGATATGGGTTCAAAACCACAAAAAACATCAACAGTAATCTGTTCCAATACAAAGCGAGGATATGAGTACCGTTTTATACACTGACGCTCAGGCAGTAAATATCTACCCCGCATCAGATTTGTTCTTGCGCCATCGCCTGCAAATCGTAGAGGAAGTGTGGGAATTAGTTCTCCGTGAAGAATGCGGACAACAAATGGTAGAACTCCTCAGACAACTACGGGATTTATGCTCTCCAGAAGGACAAGCAACTGATAACCAAGCTTCCTCGGTATCAAGTTTAATTGAAAATTTGAGCATTAATGAAGCAATTAGAGCGGCTCGTGGATTTGCTTTGTATTTTCAATTAATAAATATCGTAGAACAGGATTACGAACAAAAACAGCAGCTAACTCGCTACGAAGAAGAAGAAATTGCTGGAGAAAAAGAAACTTTACCGGCTATTATTTATTCGAGCAATCAACAGGTTGAAGATGTTCATGTCAACAGCGGCGTTAATGCAGATTTTATAGTCAAAAGTTGGCAAGCAGCAAATTCCAAAGATAAAGGGACATTTGCCGAACTATTTCCCAAATTATTCAAGTTAAACGTCCCTCCAGCCCAGATTCAGCGGTTAATTTCACAATTGGACGTGCGTTTGGTGTTCACGGCTCACCCAACTGAAATTGTTCGTCCCACCATCCGAGAAAAACAGCGACGAGTTGTAGATTTACTCCAAAAGCTTGATGCATCCGAAAAACCTTCTGGCAATACTAGCACTGGAGTTTATTCTTGGGAAACAACTCAAATCCGTTCTCAATTGCTTGAAGAGATACGTTTGTGGTGGCGTACCGATGAACTACATCAATTTAAACCAAGCGTGCTTGATGAAGTAGACTACGCCCTGCATTACTTCCAAGAAGTTTTGTTTGAAGCATTACCTCAGCTTTATCAACGTCTGGAGTACTCATTAAATTCGACTTTTTCCAGATTTGAGCCACCCAGTAAAAGCTTTTGCCAATTTGGTTCTTGGGTTGGTTCCGATAGAGACGGAAATCCTTCTGTAACACCGGAAATTACTTGGCAGACTGCTTGCTATCAACGTCATATGGTGTTGAAAAAATACATTCAATCTGCGAAGGAGTTAATTGAATTACTCAGCGTATCGCTGCACTGGAGCGATGTATTACCGGACTTATTAGAATCCCTGGAAATTGAACAGTCCCAAATGAGCGAAGTTTATGATGAATTAGCATTGCGCTATCGTCAAGAACCTTATCGTTTAAAGCTTGCTTATATCGTCAAAAAATTAGAAAATACGCGGGAACGAAATTCAGCATTGCGGAAGCGGGAAATTATCAAAGACGATAAAGCTCCAAGTTACCGTTCAGTTTCAGAATTTTTAGCTGACTTGAGGTTAATTCAACGCAACTTGTCAGAAACTGGTTTAAAGTGTCAGCAATTAGAAAATCTTCTGACACAAGTTGAAATTTTTGGCTTTAATTTGACCCAATTAGATATTAGGCAAGAATCAACTCGTCATAGCGATGCAATTGGCGAAATTCTAGAATATCTAGGAGTTTTAGACCAAAAGTACGATGACTTACCAGAAGAAGAAAAAATTGCTTGGTTAACCAAAGAACTGCAAACAAGAAGACCTCTTATTCCCGCTCAGCTACCGTTTGGAGATAAAACCAACGAAATAGTGGAAACGATGCGCTTAGTGCATTCGTTGCAAAAAGAATTTGGTTGCAATATTTGCCAAACTTACATTATCAGTATGTGTCGTTCCGTCAGCGATGTACTGGAAGTATTACTGTTAGCCAAAGAAGCAGGACTTTATGACCCCGGAACAGCTGTAGGTACAATCCGAGTCATACCCTTGTTTGAAACAGTGGAAGATTTACAACGTTCGAGACAAGTAATGAAAGACTTGTTTTCTCTTCCTTTATATCGGGCTTTACTTGCGGGAGGATATGAAGCTTCCGAGGGCAAGGAAATAAAGGAAGAAGAAGAAAGTTCTCCTTTATATCCCAACTTACAGGAAATCATGTTGGGGTATTCTGACAGTAATAAAGACTCTGGCTTCCTCAGCAGTAACTGGGAGATTCACAAAGCTCAAAAATCGTTGCAGCAGATAGCAGAAGAATACGGCTTGAGCGTGCGAATATTTCACGGGCGAGGTGGTTCCGTAGGACGTGGCGGCGGACCAGCTTATGAGGCAATTTTGGCGCAACCGGGCAAAAGTATTAACGGTCGGATCAAAATTACCGAACAAGGTGAAGTTTTAGCTTCCAAATATTCCTTGCCGGATTTAGCACTATACCATCTCGAAACAATCACCACTGCCGTAATTCAAGCCAGTTTATTGAGTGCCGGGTTTGACGATATCGAACCTTGGAACGAAATCATGGAAGAATTAGCAGCGCGATCGCGTTCCCATTATCGAGGTTTAATCTACGAACAACCCGATTTTATTGACTTTTTCAATCAAGTTACCCCGATAGAAGAAATTAGTCAGTTACAAATTAGTTCTCGTCCGGCTCGTCGTCCATCGGGCAAAAAAGGCTTAAGCAGTTTGCGGGCAATTCCCTGGGTATTTAGCTGGACGCAAACCCGATTTTTGCTACCTGCTTGGTATGGAGTTGGTACGGCTTTGCAAGAGTTTCTTGACGAAGCTCCAGAAGACCACATTCAATTATTGCAATGCTTTTACAGAAAGTGGCCGTTTTTCAAAATGGTTATTTCTAAGGTAGAAATGACCTTGGCTAAAGTCGATTTACAAATGGGACGGCATTATGTAGACGAACTATCTAAAGCTGAAGATAAGCAGCGTTTCGATCGGGTATTCAAGCAGATTTCTAGCGAATACTATCTGACGAAAAATTTAGTGTTGAAAATTACCGGGCACGAAGCACTCTTGGATGGAGATCCAGTTTTACAGCGTTCCGTACAATTGAGAAATGGTACTATTGTACCTTTAGGGTTTATCCAAGTATCTTTACTCAAGCGCTTACGGGATAGTAAAAACAATGCGAATTCTGGAGTAATTCACTCGCGTTACAGCAAAGGAGAATTGCTCCGAGGAGCGCTTTTAACTATTAACGGTATCGCTGCGGGGATGAGAAATACTGGTTGATTGGGAATTGGGCAATTTGTCTAAAAATGGTGCGTTGCAATATTAACGCCGTCTCTACAATATAGGAGTTTTCAGTTGGGTCAAATACAAACTCAACTGACAACTGCTATAGTTTCGTACTTACTACAAAATGTAGGAGAAGAAAATTCACAACAAATCAAAAACTCCGATTTCTATAAAAATTAAAATGGAAATCGGAGTATTGCAAATTATTCTTTTTTTATCTAGCTATAAATATTCACAAGTTAATTATTTACAGGCTTTCGGAGAATTCCTGACAAATAAATTTAATCCCAATCTGGAAAAGGATTAGCATTACCATCACCATCCACTTCTCCACCAATACCAATTCCTGTATGGTAAATTTCGGCATTAGTGATGTCCATATCATCCATTGATGCTTCGTATACGTTAGAGTCGTAAATTGTAGCACTAGCTAAATTGGCTTCATTCAAATTAGCTTGCTTAAAATTAACGTTGGTTAAGAATGCCGAACTTAATTTAGCATCTTGTAAATTAGCACGAGTTAAATCGGCACCTTCTAGATTAGCGTGTTCGAGGTTTGCTCCCCGAAGATCTGCTCCTCTCAAATCAGCACCAATTAAATGGGAGCCTCGCAAATTTGCTCCAGATAAATCACAACCTGCACATTCTCTAGTATCGAGTAGCTGTTGAACATGCTGCGGATTTTCAGCCTTCACCGAGCTAGTGAAAAGCAGGGGAGCTACTACAGTTAGAGCAACCAAAAGTTTCTTAATCATAAATTTTCCCCTTATTGCATTCTAATATCTTCCGTTCGTTTCCTCACTCTTCTATTATCTCACTAATTTCCAGAGTATAAGGATGAGCTACAAAGTTTCACAGTAATAATCGTTTTGATTTGAGGTTGAAACAAGAAAAATCTTGAATCTGTTTAATATTATCAAGGTTTTCAGTTATTTTTAGATTCTAAAAATGTTGATTTGTTGATGTTAAATTTTATTAAAACTAATTAACATCAAGTATAGTTTAATTTTATTTGTTAAGAGATATTCGGAGAACAGTTTCATAGGAGGCTTCTAATTGTATATAATTCAATCAGATTTAGGAAGGCGAGCAAATTGGATAACAAGAAAAAGAACTTTCTCTTTCTTTGTTGTAAGTTAAATTTCATTTAATGGGTTATTTAAAAGGTACAGCCATACTATCAGATACAAGATGATTAAATCAGCAGCAATAATACTGAATAGTGTTCTATATTGATGTTGTCATAGAACTTTTTGGCTTACTATCATAGACATTATTAAAATCGGAGCGGCGGGATTTGAACCCACGACCTCCACTACCCCAAAGTGGCGCGCTACCAAGCTGCGCTACGCCCCGTAAATCGGACTTAAAAATAGGATTTAAAACATTTTTTTGTGGAAATATTAAATCCCTGGGGTTTTAACTTTAGTATATTAGCACAAATTTGAAACGAAGCAACTATTTATTTCAAAAAACATCAAGCATAGCTGCGGCTTGAATTAAATTTTGAACGACAGTAGAATCCCACCTACCTTCAACGCCACGACCTGAATTAAGGATAAAACGTAAACTATAAGCATGGGGATACCCTTCCACTTCCATCCACAGCAAACTGCTTTCTGCCTCACAGGCAATTTTTTCTTCATCCATTAATTCCGATTCCATTTGCTGCATGGTTTCTGCAAGCTGCCTTAACAGCCGACAAAAATCATTTAGCTCGGCTTCGGTTAATTCAATAGCCCATTCATCCGTACCTACTAAACCTTTAAATTCTCTTGCTACTGGATTAACGCCGATACGCCAACCGTTTCCTTTTTTGAGTACGCGCATGGGGGGAAGTATGGAAAATAGGGAGATGGGGAGATGGAGACAATAATAACCAACTACCAATACTCAATGCCTCATGCCTAATCTTTTATTTATTTTTGATTCAATAATTAACTAAAGTTTGAATCTAAGTATTGCTTGGGGAGGGATTGAGAGCCTTGATTGCAGCGCTATCGCCGTCAATTATTCCGACTATGTTTTGATCTAAATTTAAGTACGGCGAAGTTAGAATAACCGCGCCAGTTGTAATGATGAGGTCAGTTGTATTTTGATTTCATTGAAAAATCAGTAGTTATCAGTTAGCAGTTAACAATATGATGTTACAGTTCATCGTAAAGCTTTAACTTTTCTTAAATGTAATTACTTTACAACAATAGTGTTGGGTTGCGCTGCGCTTAACCCAACCTACCATCTACCATCCCTAGGAAGCTGGTAACTGATAACTGTTCACTGCTAACTGCTCACTGATAACTGTATTACATTTCGCCGATGATTTCTGGCTGGGTTAATTCGTCGGACATTTCAATAATCGAGCGTAATACAGGCTTCATCAATACATCTTCGGTATTGTCGAAATCTTCGTAACGGCGACGTTTAGCGCGGTTTGCCACTTGAACTGTAATCCGATAACGGTTGGAAGCCGCACTGATTAAATCTTCTGCACGGTGCATGATTTGAGATTGAGTTGTCTCGAATTTAGAACGCCTTAGCATAATTACTGGTTCAAAGGGACAACTATTAGTTTAACAAGGGACCCACAGAGATGGGAAAAGATTGAGGGAGTGAGAATTAATAACTCGTTACTTAACAACCATGTTTAATCGCACAAAAGCCGAAGTTGTTAGTTGTTAGTTGTTAGTTGTTAGTTGTTAGTTGTTAGTTGTTACTTTCGCCAAGGGGTACTAGTGTCTTTTAAAAATTATCATTTCGGTTCCAACCACTGGGTTGCGGGCTATGAGCTTGCCTTGCAAATCAGTAATTTCTAGGTGGGTAAAATCTAGTTCTTGAGAACGCTGCAATATTTCTGCGGCTAGTTTGTCTTGTTGTTTTTTTTCTAAGCTGTACCAATTATTGCGAATTTTAATCGTGAGATTACTGTTGAAAAAGTTGGCTTGAATTGATTCTATGATTTCTGACAAAGTGCGATCGCCGGAGCTAGAATCTTTGAAATTAAGGCTTATTTCACCAACTTGATTTTGAATTGCTGCTATTAAGGTTTCTTCTGGTGTTAATGGTGTGATTTCTACTTCTTGCTGTGGTGGAGTTTCAATTTCTGGCTCAAGTACTGTTTCTTCTGGGGGAACTTTTTGTTCTATTAAAGGTGGAATTTCAACTTCTGGCTCAGGTAGAGTTTGTTCTTGAATTGACTCAGAAGTTGTTTGTGTTTCTATAACAGATGGAATTTCTTCCTTTTGTTCGGATAGGGTTTGTTCTTGAATTGGCTCAGAAGTTGTTTGTGTCTCAATCACAGATGCAATTTCTTCTTCTGACTCGGATGCAGTTTGTTCTTGAATTGGCTCAGAAGTAGTTTGTGTTTCTATAACAGATGGAATTTCCTCCTTTTGTTCGGATACAGTTTCTTTCTCTGGCGCTATAGATTTTTGTTCGGTAGTAGATACTACTTGCGGAATTTCTGTATTTGGGGGAAGGGCTGCGATTTGTGACGGTTTGGGAGCAAAAGCATTTGAAGTTACCAAAAATATGATTACCGCTAATCCACCGATAATTCCCGTCAAAGCTGTATCTGACAACTTTGCTGATAATTGTACTGGTACAATAAGCCGAATTTTTCCTAATATACCAATCCAAAACTGTTGAATCTTTTTTAAAAATCCTGGTTTCTCTTCGCTACCGGATGTGGGTTCGGTTTCTAAGTTTTCTGCAGTAGTTTCTAATAATCCACTAGTACCTCGTAAAACTTTCACTAAGGATTCTTTCCAGAATGGAAGTTTTTCTTGAGAGGGGGATGGCTGAGTAGAAGATGTTTGTATATTTTGATTTTCTTGGGGCATGGAATTATAAGATACAGATTAACTAAATTAAATAGAGTATAAATTATGATATGAGCTTCCTAAGTAATCCTACAAAATTAATTTTACCCGCACTCTTTTATTTCAAGTCTCTGGGATTGTTTCCTTCCTCGCGGTAATTATTGCAGCTTTAATTTATCACTCTTATGAATTTGGTCAAGTTTTTGGTGGCTGATTTGTAACTTAAATACATCATTGATTTAGATTATATAAATTATATTTTTTTGTTTTCTAAGCTACAATCTTTAATCTTAATTTAGTAAATTGATTATTTATTTTTAATCAAATTTATTTAACTAATTTATTTAATTAAATATCGGTTTTGTAGAACACGAATGTCGCGACTAAAGAAAGAGAATCAAGCTATCTTTACTAATAAGTACGTTTTCTA
>JBCBPQ010000222.1:0-12638 GCA_039820645.1 Cyanobacteria bacterium J06633_8
ACTGCTAACTGCTAACTGCTAACTGCTAACTGCTAACTGCTAACTGCTAACTGCTAACTGCTAACTGCTAACTGCTCACTGCTAACTGCTAACTGCTCACTGCTCACTGCTAACTGCTAACTGCTAACTGCTAACTGCTAACTGTTAACTGCTCACTGCTCACTGCTAACTGCTAACTGCTCACTGCTCACTGCTCACTGCTCACTGTTAACTGCTCACTGCTCACTGCTCACTGCTCACTGTATTACGTTCTTTAAAGTTATGTAGCCTTTTGACTACAACGGCTAGGGCGCTGGGGTAAACTAGCCCTTGATTATTATTCTTTCAATAGAGTTGAACACTCAGAAAGGAGTTTTTTTAAATGTCTCATACCGTTAAAATTTACGAAACCTGCATTGGCTGTACTCAGTGCGTTCGGGCTTGTCCTACTGACGTATTAGAGATGGTGCCCTGGGATGGTTGTAAGGCTCAACAACTAGCTGCTTCCCCCCGTACCGAAGACTGTGTAGGTTGCAAACGCTGCGAAACAGCTTGTCCTACTGACTTTTTGAGCATCCGAGTTTATCTTGGTGCTGAAACCACCCGCAGTATGGGATTAGCTTACTAAGGTGGGAATGGGGCATGGGGCATAGGGAATAGTAAGGAGTTAAGAGTTAGGAGTTAGGAGTTAGACATTATAAATTATCTACCCCCTCTCCCCTCTCTTCCCCCTGTTGCAATGGCCAATTCCCAATCCCCAATCCCCAATGCCCCTCCAGGTATACTGTGTCAAATAAAGTTTTAATTTACTCCGTTTTCCTTGGCTTAACCGCGAAGTATGTGGTAACTACTATAACCAGTTGAGTCATACTGAAAAAGGAGTGGTGTGAATTATGTGCGGAATCGTTGGTTATATCGGTACGCAGATGGCGACGGAGGTTTTACTTTCGGGCTTGGAAAAGTTGGAATATCGCGGCTATGATTCTGCTGGAATCGCCACGATATCTGAAGGTGAAGTAAGTAGTGTTCGGGCAAAAGGTAAGTTACATAATTTACGCTCCAAGTTAGAGCAATTAGAAAATCCGGCGCGGGTTGGTATCGGACATACCAGATGGGCTACCCATGGTAAGCCGGAAGAATATAACGCTCACCCCCATATGGATAATGCTATGCGGGTGGCGGTAGTAATGAATGGTATTGTTGAAAATTACCGCGAGCTACGGGAAGATTTAAAGGCTCAAGGGCATGAATTTCGTTCGGATACCGATACTGAGGTTATTCCCCATTTAATCGCTCAATTTCTTAAGGAAGAAGTTGCTCTGGGGGAAACCTATCCGGATTTCATATTTTATGAAGCAGTACGAAAAGCAGTCAATCAGTTAACTGGTGCATTTGCTGTTGCTGTTATTTGTGCTGATTTTCCTGATGAAATTATCTTGGTACGTCAGCAAGCACCTTTAGTTATTGGTTTTGGACAAGGGGAATTTTTCTGCGCTTCGGATACTCCGGCGATTATTTCTCATACCCGTGCGGTGCTAAATCTCGAAAATGAGGAAATGGCACGTTTAACGCCTTTGGGTGTAGAAGTTTATAATTTCGCTGGGGAAAGGTTGAAAAAACAGCCCAGATTGCTGAATATGAATCCCGTTATGGTCGAAAAGCAGGGATTCAAGCACTTTATGCTCAAGGAAATCTACGAGCAACCTGGGGTGGTAAGAGCTTGTTTGGATGCTTATTTCAGCCATCAAGATACTCTTGACTATACAAATTCTCCCGTCAATTTGGGTTTACCAGAAGAACTTTATACAGATTTAGAACAAATACAGATAGTTGCCTGCGGTACTAGTTGGCACGCGGCATTAGTAGGAAAATACTTATTAGAACAATTTGCCGGAATTCCTACTCAAGTGCATTACGCTTCCGAATTCCGCTATTCTCCAACACCTTTAACTCCGAATACATTAATAATCGGCGTAACTCAATCCGGTGAAACTGCCGATACTTTAGCAGCTTTATCGATGGAAAAACAACGACGGGAAGCAAAAGAAGCGAAGTATCAAGCCAGACTCTTGGGTATAACCAATCGCCCCGAAAGCAGCTTGGGATTGATGGTTCCCCATATTATTAATACCCTTGCCGGAATTGAAATTGGTGTCGCAGCGACAAAAACCTTTGTGGCTCAATTGATGGCATTTTATGCCTTGGCTTTGGATTTAGCTTATCGCTGTAAAACCGTTCCTACCGAAAGAATCACCGAGATGATTGCCGGATTGCGGATGATTCCTAAAGAAATCGAAGAAACTCTTAAAAAACAAGAACAATTAACCGAACAACTAGCTCACGAATTTACAGAAACCAGAGACTTTATATTTTTAGGAAGAGGAATTAACTTCCCTATAGCCTTAGAAGGTGCTTTAAAATTAAAAGAAATTAGCTATATTCACGCCGAAGGATATCCCGCAGGGGAGATGAAACATGGTCCCATTGCACTTTTAGATGAGAAAGTACCCGTAGTGGCGATCGCCATGCCAGGAAACGTTCACGAAAAAGTGATTTCCAACGCTCAGGAAGCCAAAGCAAGAGATTCCAGGTTGATTGGAATTGCACCTGCCGACGATGCAGAAGTAGCAGAAGTATTCAACGATTTAATTCCAGTAACAACTGTAGATGAATTGCTTTCGCCAATTTTGACAGTAATACCTTTACAGTTATTGGCTTATCACATCGCTGCACGTCGCGGTTTGGATGTGGATCAGCCCAGAAACTTGGCTAAATCAGTGACAGTAGAGTAATTAATATTATAAAAAAATTTTACTTGTCGCCGAACAATAAAGTTGTACAATAAACAATAAAGTTGTACAACATACAATAAAGTTGTATAATTTCTCCTAGAGGTGAAGCTCACTCCACCTCTAGGAGATTTTGTATATGGCTAGAAGCAAGCAAGAGTGGACTAAAGCCAAGTTTGAGCGCTACATGAAGGAAGGACGGGGTAAAGGTAGTGGAAAAAATTACCAACCCTGGATTAAGATTCAAGATTTTGCATCAAAGGGTAGGGTGTCTAGACCACCAGGTTGGAAAACAAGCCGAGAGCATCATTTATTCTCCGATAATGAGAAGCGGTTATTTTATTTGTTTGAGTGGTCGGACAAAATTATTGATATTAGGGAACAATTTCCTTTGCTTGACCTGGACTTAGCAATGAATATTGCTACGGAGATGGGGTACACATATCCTATGCATAATGATACTCCGTGGGTTTTTACTACTGATTTTATGTTGTCAGTCAAGCAAGGTAAACGGATAGTTGATAAAGCAAGAACTTTTAAACCAGTAAAGGAATTAGGTAAAAAATCTGTAGCTGAAAAATTTGAGTTGGAAAAGAGATATTACGAAAGACAAGGAATTGATTGGGGAATTATTACAGAGAAAGATATTCCAATGAATTTAGTAAAGAATGTTGAGTGGGTTCATTCTAGCTATAAGTTAGAAGCCAACGCAGAAATGGATGTTGACGAGTTATGCGAAGTAGCTAATATTTTAAAATCAAAGCTGCAAGAAAGTGATTCTACTATTAATAGAATTACAAGTGCTTTAGATCAGAATATGAATTTAGAAACGGGTACATCTCTTTATCTTTTTAAGCATTTAATAGCTAATAAGAAAATAATCATGGATATGCAAACAAGCAAAATATCCAGTTCTATTTCTGCTAAGGAAATTCAAAGAATAATTTTCTAATATTCATTTTGAGTACTGTTATGAGTAATGATTTATTTGTTAACGATTTAATTGAATGGGTTGATGAATTAGGAAACAGTTTTATTGAGAGAATTCTTTGGATTGACGAAGGTTATGTTATTGCTTTCACTATTGATATAAATGTCACAACTGGATTTCCAGTGTCCAAAAGAGTCTCCGATATTCAAGAAGATATTAATGAAGGTCGTGCATTGAAGTTAAAAAAAGACCCTTGGGCAAGAATAGTTAGAGATGAAGATTTATCTGCTAAAAATAGAGACGTAAGAGATAAGTATTGGAATATTATTTCATCTATAGTAAATCAAGAACCATCTATATATTATCGAGAACAAAGAGGTTCTTTAGTTAAACAAGTTATTGAAGAATATAACAATAATAGAAGTGATGGCGAAGGTAAATTAATTGAAAGAAGTGTTTATACGCAAATTCGTAGATATTGGCAACGAGGTAAAAAGAAAAACTCTCTTTTACCTGATTATACAAAATCGGGTGGTAAGGGAAAAACGAGAAAAGCTGGTGATAAAAAGAGAGGTAGACCGAGAAATTATTCTCATGAAACAGAAATAGGTATTGGAATTAACATAAGTGAAGAAGATAAAAAAATATTTAGATTGGCAATCGCTAAGTTTTATCACAATAGGAAAGAAAATTTTTTGACCACCGCCTATGAATTAATGATAAAAAATTATTATTCAGAAGATACTATTTACGATGAAAATGGTGTAAAAAAACATATATTAATTCCACCAGAAAGAAGACCAACATTAAGACAGTTTAAATATTGGTATGGAGTTGAGCAAGGGGACATTCGGAAGAAAATAATTTCTCGTAAGGGTGCTAAAAAATATGCTTTGGAATATAGAGCAATTACCGGAAACTCTACAATGGAAACCATTGGTCCCGGTTCTAGATACCAAATAGATGCCACAATCGCAGATGTATACATAGTTTCCAGCTACAATCGTAACTGGATTGTTGGTAGACCTGTAATCTATGTAGTAATTGACGTTTTTAGTCGCATGATAACAGGGGTTTATGTTGGATTTGAAGGTCCTTCTTGGATTGGAGGAATGATGGCTTTAGCCAATGCAGCCAGTGATAAAGTCGCGTATTGCAAGGAATACGGTATCGAGATAGCAGAAGATGAATGGGCTTGCCATCATATTCCTGATGCAATTTTAGGCGATCGCGGTGAGCTAGCAGGGATGAAAGTAGAAACACTAATTCCTAATCTTGGCATTCGCATCGAGAATGCTCCACCATACCGAGCAGATTGGAAAGGTTTAGTGGAAAGACATTTTGGTGTTATCCACGGTCATATAAAACCATTTGTACCAGGTTTCATAGACAAGGATTTTAGGGAAAGAGGAGCAAGAGATTATCGACTTGATAGTAAGCTTGATATAGAGCAATTTACTGAAATTATTATCAAAATAATTCTCTACCATAACAATGAGCATTATTTAGATAGGTATGAAAGAGATGAAACAATGATAGCTGATGGTGTTTCTCCAATACCGAAAGAATTGTGGAAATGGGGAGTTGCTAATCGTTCGGGTAGACTTAGAACTATTCCTGAAGATATTGTCAAGCTGAATTTAATGCCAACAGGAAATGCTTGGATTACAGAACGTGGCATTAAATTTAAAGGAATGTACTATACCTGTGAAAAAGCTAAACAGGAATTTTGGTTTGAGAATGCTAGAAGCAACTCACTTACTAGATTAGAGAAAAAATTAGAAGTTTCTTATGATATTAGGAAACTCGATTATATATACCTTCGCTCTCCTGATGGTAGAGAATTTGAAAAATGTTTTCTTTTAGAGTCAGAATCAAAATATTGCAATAAAAATTTACACGATATTGAATATTTATGGTCTTATGAAAAGTTACAAATACAAAAAAATAAAGGTTTAGAACAACAACAAAAAGTGGACTTAATAGCAGAAATTGAAAGTGTTGTTAGCAGAGCAGAAAAAATGACTGAGGAGACTAAAGATGATAACCTTAGTGATAGAAAAAAAGTAGCTGGTATTCGAGATAATAGGAGTGCTGAAAAAGCGAAAAGACGAGAAAATGAAGGGTTTGAACTAGAAAAAGATGAAAATAAAGATGTAAGTACTAGTAATACTCAGAACATTGATAGTAAAAAACCAGAACAACCACAATCATTGGAACTTAATCGTCTTAATCTTCTCCGTCAAATGCAACAGAAACGAAAGAATGAACAAAATAAATAATTGGGAATTTGTTGAAATTCCAAATGGCGAATCGGCTGCTGTAGCTAAATATAAAGACCAAAAATTACCGGAATACAATAATAATCCTTTAATTCAAGCATTGCCTCCAATACTTTCTGAAGAGGAAATTATTGATAAACTGATGAGACTTCCAAATTATGATGTCCAACAAAGAGAATGGGATACACATTATCGATTTCACTGTGTTGAGCGATTATCTAGATTTTTTCAACCATTAGGAAAAACAATTGATTTACAGAGGCGTATTTGCAGTTTACTTATGGAGGGCTACCTAGCGCGAAATATTTCTAAAGCAGTGTATGCACGTCGAACCCGGCAGATTCATGAAGCAATAAAAGCAGGAGATGGTAAAAATATAGACATTTACGTAGATGTTCCTACTTCTGCATCTGGTTTAACGTTAATTGGTCCATCGGGAATGGGCAAGTCTACTAACTTTATCAATATTCTTAAACTATATCCTCAAGTCATCCTTCACCGAGAATACAGTACTTACCAAATTGTTTGGTTAAAAGTCGATTGTCCTCATGCTGGTTCTCTTAAAGGCTTATGTACTGATATATTTCTTGCTGTAGATGGGTTATTAGGAACTAACTATTTTGACAAATTTGGCAAATCGAGAAATTCCGAAGATCATATGCTGGCTCAAGTTGCTCAAATCGCTCATACCCATCATATTGGACTCTTAGTGATTGACGAGATGCAAAATTTAGTCACAGCTAGAAGAAGTTGTTCTGATATGCTTAACTTTTTAGTAAAGATGGATAACATTGTTGGAATTCCTGTTATTCGTATTGGTACAAATGAAGCCTCTCCCATTCTTCAAGGTAATTTTAGAAATGCCAGAAGGGGAACTGGTGAAGGCAGTGTTATATGGGACAGGATGATAAATGGTGGTGAATGGCGTTTTTTCATGGGGACAATATGGGAGTATCAATGGACAAAAATATCTACAAAGTTCTCCGATGAATTTAATAAAGTTTTTTATGATGAATGTCAAGGAATAATTGATATTGCTATTAAACTTTACAAAATGGTTCAATGGAGAGCTATTTCACTAGGAGGAAAAGAGATAATCAGCGTTGATTTAATCAAACAAGCTGCTAAAGACGGATTATATTTAGTAAAACCAATGTTGGATGCTATTCGCTCCGGAGATAAGCAGTGGATGATCAAATATAAAGATATAGCTCCTATCGATCCTACAGAATATCAAAAACAGTGTTTGTCTAATATTAAAACGAAGGATTTAAAAGAAATTAGCAGATTAGCGAGAAAACAGCAAAGTAACGGACATTTATCAGCAACTCAAAGTCATGTAATTCTTGAACTTTTGGAATTAGATGTAGAGCCAATTGCAGCCAAAGAATGTGCAGAACAAGTTGTTATTTCAAGCGAAGAAGACACTGATATTCCTTCACTGGTAAAACAAGCCTATGCTTTAGCTTTGGGAGGAAAAATTAAGAAGACTACTGCTACTAGTGATAAAGTAAGTAATCAAAAATCAAAGGCTAATTCTACTCGCAAAGCAAAAGCCAAGCCTAAATATCAAGAAAATGATATTCGGCAAATTGTAGAGAACGCGAAAAAAAATAAAACTACTGCATATGAAGGTTTAAAATCAGCAAATATAATCAAAAATCCAGTTGAGGATTTTATTTCTGTTAGCTAATCTAATGCTTAGTTTCTTCCCAATTCTTTATCCTGATGAGCTTTTATACAGCGCTTTAGCTAGATACCACATTAGGAGTGGTAATAAAAGTTTCAGACAAACTGATTTAGACTTATTCGGTTATAGCTCTCAACAGTTATGTAGAGTTACTTTGACTAACAATTTGAATTATTTAGCTAAAAACCTGTCCCTTTTTTCTAAGCTAAGATTTAGCGAACTACTACAAAAACATACTTTATATCCGTTTTATGCAACTTTCTTAATGCCGCAGGAAGCTTGGCAGTTAAAAGATTATATGAGCAAAAAGCTAAGTGGTTCTATTTTTGAAGTTGCAAAAGTAGCTAATAATTCTACTGGGGACTCAAACAAGTTTTTAAAGTTTTGTCCCGTGTGTTTAGAAAAAGATACACAAAAATATGGTGAACCATACTGGCATAGAATTCATCAAATTCCTGGTATATTAGTTTGCCCAACTCACGGAGTTGTTTTACATGATAGTTCCGTAGCTGTTGAATCTAAGGGTATACATTATCATGCTGCTAGTCATGATAATTGCTTAGAAAACGCGAATATAAAAAATTTTGAAAATCAGTCGATAGAAATGCTCTTAAAACTGACAAAGGACATCGATTGGTTGATAAATAATAGTATTTCGTTTAAAAACTTGGCTTGGCTTCGTAGTCAATATATTAATTACTTAGCAAATAAAGGACTGATGCAAATCTTTCCTCGTGGTAAATTTAAATTTGATGAGCATCGGTTTTTAAAACTTATACTCGATTTTTATAGTCAGGAAACTCTAGAAGCTCTCAACCCAAAATTAACTAAAACTCAAGGTAATTATTTTTCTTATTGTTTGCTTGGATGTGATATAAATCCAACAATTGACCGTATAACCCACATATTGATGATAAAATTTTTAGCAGGCTCTTTAGAAGTATTCTTTAGATAGTAATGTTCATGTAAAAAAGTCGTTAAAGATATTAATATACAGCAATTTTAACTTCTCAAAAATTATCGTTTTTAGCTAGATTTTAAAGCACCTTAACTTTAATCATGAGCTAGTGTAATTAATAGCTTGGTGCATTTGCTTAAAAGTGAGGTGGGATAAATAATGATTACTGATTGCGCTTTAAATACGCAACTTTCCTCGGAATCGTCTGTAAGCGGAATAAAATCGAAAGAGCTTTTCACATCTCAATTACCTTACATGGATCTAACTTTTAGCCTTACTGGTAAGACAGTACCTCTTGATCACGGCTATGAGTTGTTTTCTGCTATCGCTCACTTTCAACCATTAGTTCACGAATTAAATACAATTGGAATCCACACTATTGCAGGGATTCCCGAAAAAGATGTAATTTACCTCAACAAAAATTCTAAGTTGAGGATTCGACTACCAGTCAATCAAGTACGTTTGGTTTATCGATTAGCGTGTAAATCTCTTAAAATTGGTAAGCACACTATTCGTTTGGGTATTCCGGATATATGCTTGCTTCAACCTGCCGAGAAATTGCGATCGCGTATTGTCACAATTAAAGGTTATGAAGAAGCTCAAGGATTTTTAGCCGCAGCGCAGCGACAATTTGAGCAACTAGGTATTTGTGGAAAACTGATTATTCCCAAGAACACAAATAGTCTTCCTAAGCGTAGAAGCATCAAAATTAAACGCTTTACGGTAGTAGGTTTTAGCTTAGAAGTAACTAATCTCAGTGAGGAAGATTCCTTGTTGTTACAGATGCATGGTGTAGGAGGAAAGCGGAAGATGGGTTGTGGGTTGTTTGTACCACTGCGCCAGAGAACATCACAGGCTTAAGAGAAGATTTTAAAGTTATAAGCCTTGCAAGCCCAAATCACTTCGATATCTTTTCCATATGTCACGAATTAACAGCCCAGTAAAGCCAAAAATTAACTTGGATTTAAGCGATCCCAGCATAACCCCATTACATCGTGCGGGAATGGCTGGATTGTGGATGACACTAAATCAATTAGAAAAAATATATCCTATACCAGCAGAACGAGTAGGTCATCTTAGTTGGTCACTGACTGCTCATAGTATCAGTATTAGTTGGGAAGGTGAAGATTTTGCCGCGTTGGATTGGCTCTTCAAGGAATCTTTTCAAATCAGTGAAGAAGGTTTAATTTCTTTTACTGGATTAAATCCTGAAACAATGAATTTTGAAACAAGGCTAAGTATGCATTTGGGGATTAAAAATACGTTTCTTCAGCATAATAAGTTTTTTAAATCATCTGGTAGTGAATCAAAGGATTTCATAATAGATGGAAAAAGAATTAACATAAAATATAAAAAAGCTAAATATTATAAACATCAAAATTTCGCAAAAGATTTATGTAATAAGAATGGAGAACTATTCAATAATACAATTGGTATAAGAGGCTGGCTTTATCCAGGTGCAGTAATTCGTCATTATACTTTTCCCAGTCAAACCAATTTTGAAGAATCTATTGTATTAGCAATTGCTTTAGCATTTGCCCCTGTTGCTTGCCGGTATTTATTTGTGCGCTCACAAATGCAAATTGAAGCAATAAAATACGCCTTAGTCATACCAGAAGTAATTAATTTAGAATTATTCGCCCAATGCTATAGTAATTCTAATCGTTTAAGCTATCATGATTTTTTTGTCTCAAGTTTAGGAGAAGCCGGATTAAAGTGTATTAGTTATATAGCTTCAAAAATTACTAATAAATATTTTTATAAAAAATGTGAAGTAATATCTTTTAGTGAAGTTGATTGGTCAAGTTTTCAAAACACACGTAATGAAATAATATCTGTATCTGTAAATAAAGAAGCTATTTATTATTACAAATTGAGTTGTATATATTTCCCTGAGTATAGAGTCATATATGAAGAAAAATCTAAAAAATATATTATAGTTGGTGACTTTATTAGAGGTATAATTGCCAATAATTTAATTGATAGTTTGCCTTGGTGGACGAACTTCATTACTAGATTAACTCAAGATGATTTATTGAAGCACATCTTTTTTCAATATCAAGGATTCTATAAAATGATTCAAAAGACAGACTTGAATATAGAGTCACAACAAATATTCATCAAAGCTTGTCACGAAGCATTGAAAATTAGGTATGCCAAAATATACGAACGTAAAAAAGATGATGAATACGCTCAAATTGAAAGAGAGAATATACGCATAGCATCTCAGCTAAGACGCTGTACAAATTCTGAAAATTTCCGTAAATTCATTTCTGAATTTTGGGGTAAAACTGGTCAACTTTCAACATTACAAGAACATTGGGAACTTTTGTTACCCATAATTTCTGGTCAATCAGGCTGGAAGTTAGCTAGAGACTTAACTTTCATTGCACTTGCTAGTTATCCCAAAAACAAAAAACAAGAAAATAATTCATTAGAAGAACCACAACGAAACAATTAGTTATTTACCAACAGTAAATTAGATAATTTTTTTAACCTTGGGAATTTTTTTAATGTTTCACCTTTTCGGTAATATTCTAACTACTTATGGAACCGCAGCTAACAATCGCGGAGAAACTGAAGGTAATACCAGCACATTACAAAAATTAAATTGGAAAAGTGAGGTTCATAGTAGTGTTTCATCAGAATCAATTAGATGGGCTTTACGATATTGCTGGCAAATTCAAGGCTACGATGTGAATCGAATTTGGGAAGAAGATAATCCAAACAAAATTAGATGGCAAGATGAGAATTTCGATGCTGTCAAATATATTGATGACGATGTATTAGGATTTATGAAGGTAGAAGCTGCGAAACAAGAAGGCTCCGAACAACCTCAGAAAGAAGAATTAGATAATTCAGAACCTTCAGAATATGCAGAGAAAGATACAAAACCTAAACGAAAAAAGAAGAAAAAACCTCAAGCTACAAGTTTGAAACGACGAGGAATTTTAGATGTTACTCGTGCTGTATCAACAATGCCTTATTCTGGTGATATTACTTTTAATGCTTTTAGTGGAGAAAAAGGAAGAACATCCCTTTACTCGACAGAAGTTCACGCAACATATTATCAATTTGGTTTTGCACTCACACCAGAATACCTTAAAAACAAATCTCGTATAAATGCGGTGTTAGATGGATTAATATCAATTGGTGAAGTAGCAGGAAATCATGCTCGTTTCTTGTATGATTTCTCTCCTGAAAGTATTATATTGCGTTGGACACATGATGCATCTCCTCGCTTTCTTTACTGTTTTGAGGAAGACGAATTCGGAAACATTTCTATACCCAACTTAATCAGACGATTAGAAGTAGGAGATATCAATCCCGAAGAATTATGGATTGGTGGAAAAATTGCCGATAGTTCAGAAGATTGGAAGTTAGGGGATTCACGACCACATATTTTCCGAGGTGTCAAAGCTGTAGTAGAAGATATTAAAAAAGTAATTGCTGAAGATTTACAGTCAGTAACAGAGAGTTCCTAACGCTGTGAAAATTAAATTGAAAGTAGAAGTTCCCATTGCTTGTTTTCGCGAGTCTCGTGCTAGGGAATACATGAAAACCTATCCGGTACCACCACCATCAACTGTTTATGGAATGCTTCTATCTCTGGTAGGTGAAGAAGATAGATACAAGCATTGTGGGGTTAAGCTGGCGATCGCACTTTCTTCAATACCCGTAAAATCTTTGGTTATTCGGACTTTTCGGAGATTTAAAACAAAGAATATTCATGATAGCGAAAATACCAAGCCTGACTATCAAGAGTTATTGACAAATATAGAATTTATTGTTTGGGTTGCTCAAGACACAGACAAAGTAAAGCCTAGTTTAACAGAACGAATATATCAAGCTTTAACCAATCCTGCTTCTATAGAACCCATTTGGTATCTTTACATTCTCCGGTATAATAATTCAAAATGGTGATTACCAAATACACATTCAGTAATGCGATCGCCCTTTACTACAAGTTGTGGAAGGTGCTTCGCACCTTCCACAACTTTAGTGAAAT
>JBCBPQ010000223.1:0-12405 GCA_039820645.1 Cyanobacteria bacterium J06633_8
CTCTCCACCCTTATATATAAACCCGTGAAAAAAACTTTATCTTGAAGTTGAATTAAATAATCTAGATTTCGATAAACCCGAACAACCGAAATCTAGATTATCGAAATTTTGGTTGGATATTAGCTGTAAAATACAGCATTAATATTATCTCTCTCCACCCTTATATATAAAGCTGCTGAAAACAACTTTAAATTAGCAGTTGAATTAAATAATCTAGATTTCGATAAACCCGAACAACCGAAATCTAGATTATCAAATTTTACCTTTAATATTCTCTGTAAAATACAACTTTGATTTTATTGCTCTCCACCCTTATATATAAAGCTGCTGAAAAACAACTTTAAATAGCTAGTTAAATTAAATCATCTATATTTCGATAAACCCGAATAATCGAAATCTAGATTATCGAATTAAAATTTATAACTAACAACTATCAACTAACAACTATCAACTAACAACTATCAACTAACAACTATCAACTAACAACTATCAACTAACAACTATCAACTAACAACTATCAACAAATGGAAGTAATAATAATCGGCAGTGGCATCGGGGGTTTAAGTTGTGCGGGGTTATTAGCGAGATATGGTTTTAAGGTGACGGTTTGCGAAAGTCATTCTATTGCTGGAGGTGCGGCACATTCTTTTAAATATAAAGGTTATAAATTTGATTCGGGGCCATCTTTATATTCTGGTTTGTCGTATAGCCCTTCCAATAATCCTTTACGACAGGTATTAGATGCAATTGGGGAAGATTGTAAATGGACAAATTACGATACTTGGGGTTGTTTTCTTCCTGAAGGAGATTTTAACACTTCCGTGGGTGCCGAACAATTTTGTGAAGTAGTTTTACGGTTAAGGGGGGAAACAGCAGTTAAGGAATGGCGCGAGTTGCAGCGAGTTATGGCTCCCTATGCCGATGCTGCGATCGCGATACCTTCGGCGGCTATACGTTATGACTTTGGTGCAGTGAAGACAGTTGGAAAATTTGCTCCCAATTTACTAAAGCATATTTTTAACGTTAGCAAATTAACTGGGGCTTTTAGCTCGATTATGGATGAAGTTGTAACAGACAGTTTTATTCGTAACTGGTTAAATATGTTGTGTTTTCTGCTTTCGGGATTACCAGCAAGTGGTACTTCTGCTGCGGAAGTTGCATTTATGTTCGCTGATTGGTATCGTCCTAATGTTAAATTGGATTATCCGGTTGGTGGTGCTGCTGCTTTAGTTGATGCTTTGGTAAGGGGATTTGAGAAACATGGCGGAAAATTGCTGTTAAACAGTCATGTTGAAGAAATTATTGTGGAGAATAAACGTGCTGTCGGCGTAAAGTTGAGGGGTGGTGGGGAGTTAAGAGCGGATATGGTGATTTCAAATGGTTCTGTGTGGGATACTTTGAAATTAATTCCTACTAATTCGGTACCGCAACAGTTTTTTGATAAACGACAAGCAACTCCCGAATGTGAAAGTTTTATGCATTTGCATTTAGGAATTGATGCTTCTAATATTCGTTCGGATTTGCAGTGTCACTATATTTTCGTTAAGGATTGGGAATTAGGAATTACTGCTCCTCAGAATTTAGTATTGATATCAATTCCTTCAGTAATGGATTCTTCTTTAGCACCACGAGGGAAACATGGGATTCACGTTTATACTCCCGGAAATGAACCTTACGATTTATGGGAAGGGATGGATAGGAATAGTCAAGAGTATTTAGAGCAGAAACAAAAACGCGCTGAAGTTATGTGGGAGGCTCTAGAGAAAATTATTCCAGATATTCGTTCTCGTTGTGAAGTTACTTTGATTGGTACACCTTTGACTCACGAACGTTATTTAAGAAGGAATCGTGGTTCTTACGGCCCAGCAATTCGTGCGGGTTCGGGTTTATTTCCCGGTGCAAATACTCCTTTGAAGGGTTTAATGTGTTGTGGTGATTCGACATTTCCCGGAATTGGTTTACCAGCAGTTGCAGCTTCGGGAATGATTGCGGCTAATACTTTGGCTTCTGTGGAGAAGCATTTGTCGATGTTGGAGGAGGTTGTTAGTTGTTAGTTGTTAGTTGTTAGTTGTTAGTTGTTAGTTGTTAGTGGTTAGTGGTTAGTTGTTAGTGGTTAGTTGTTAGTGGTTAGTGGTTAGTGGTTAGTTGTTAGTGGTTAGTGGTTAGTGGTTAGTTGTTAGTGGTTAGTGGTTAGTGGTTAGTTGTTAGTTGTTAGTTGTTAGTTGTTAGTTGTTAGTTGTTAGTTGTTAGTTGTTAGTTGTTAGTTGGGAGAAAGAGGGGGGGAGGAGGAAGAAATTATTAATCAACTATGGTTTATAAACTTAGATTCATTGATTATCTTTTTATACTTAGTTAACCTATTTTCAGTGTAATTATAGATAAAATATCGGGGTTATATTCAGAGGTTAAGTTGTAATTAATACTTTTGTTGTTTCTGCTGTTTGTTAACAACTAACTTTTTATATGGGAATTATTTAAAATTTTCTCTCTGCTCTTCTTCCCTGCGTTTTTTTATCCCAAGCCGCTGTAACCGGAATTAATATTTCTTACTCTCCTTATCCCCTTCCTCCCACAAATGCCAAGAACATTTTTACACATATAAAATTTTCCTTGTCAATATCCGTATAATTAAAGGCTATTTTTAGTATTTTGAATCACAACAAGATTATTATTGCTTCATATAAACATTGAGGCGATCGCTTTGGTTTTTGATTGTTGTAGTACGCTTATGAAGCAATTATCAAGTTAAAAACCATTTACTGTTGAGTAATTTATTCAAAAATAGTCAAAATAATTAAAATTAGTTTTACTGCTTCCCTCAGCATACAAACCCCATATTACACTAGAATTGTTTGTAATCTCGTAAGCTAATTGAGAATTCTATCAATAAAATTTTTTATGTAAACAACGGTAACGGGTTTGTAACGGAATATGAATACAAAATTTTAATAGATGATTAATTGATTGATGATTTCTGATTATAAAGTATTGAAAAAAATGTAGAGACGTGGTTATGTACGTCTCTAGAAATTATCAATTACCAATCAAAAATAATCAGGTTGCCAATTTTCCCGGAGAATGGAGTAGTAAACTACGTCATTTTTGTAGAAATGAGCATCTTTTTCGTAAACTAAGCCAGCTTTCTCCATCACTCGGCGAGAAGCAATATGTTTGGGGGATGCGATCGCGACAATTTTGTAGAGTTTGGCAGACTCGAAACCGTAGTTAATACTAGCTTTTGCGGCTTCAGTGGCAATACCTTGATTCCAGTAATTTTGGTCGAAACGATAAATAACTTCGATATCGGGAGTATTAGGTAGACAATTAAGTCCGCAATGACCGATTAATTTTCTACTAGTTTTTTCGATAACAGCCCATACACCAAAGCCGTATTTGTCCCAATGTTCGATGAAATATTCTAAAATTTCCCGAGTAACTTGTTTTTCCTTACCTTTGGGAATAACTTTATCGCGGGAATATTTCATAACTTCGGGATTGCTCAAAATTACAGATAATCTATCTAAATCGTCCAAAGTATAAGGTCTGAGTCGCAGTCTTGCAGTTTCGATTTCTGCCATAATTTACTCAAATTATCCTTCTATCCACTTATAAGTTTCACGTAAATTAAATCCTGTCCGGTTTTTTGGGAAGAGGGTTTTCGGGGAGCGGAGGGAGCGGAGGGAGCGGAGGGAGCGGAGGAAGTGAGGAAAAAAATTATTAACTGCTAACTGTAAAGACGTAGCAGTGCTACGTCTCTACACTGTTAACTGTTCACTGTTAACTGATTAGCTCCAATAAGTTAAAGGTTCATCAGGATTGCGATATCCGATAAACATGGACATGGAAACTCTGGGGCCACCATGAGAAGCTTTGACTGCATGAACTCTTGCGGAGTCAAATAAAATTAATTCTCCTATTTGGGGTTTAATAACTGCTGTTGCTGGTGGTAAAATTTTGCGGTCGATGATTCCTTCGTATTTATATTCTTTGTCGTGAATTTCTGGTTGTCTAATCGTTGATGGTTTGACGTTCCAAATTTCTAATTCTCCGCCAAATTTGGGGGTGCGTAAGTAGATATTGCTGCTGAGTTGAGTTAGTAAGTTGGAGAAAGGGTAGGTGGGATAAATGGGAGCGTCTAATATATCCCTTGCCAAAATGTCTTGATGGGGTGGAAGTTCAAAGTTGTCTTCAAATACTCTACCAATTCCTGCTAGCATAGTTCGATTGTGGAGGTTTTCGATGCAGGCACCAGCTAACCACATATCTCCCAAATCTAATCTTAATTTGTCGATGGGTGAAAGAAAAGGGGAGCAGGTGTAACGTATATTTCTGTTGCAAACTGGAGCTTGTTGGTAATAACGTTCGAGCATTTCTATATTACCATTGGTTTCAAAGAAGGTAATTCCAGTTCTTTGTACTCCTACATCTGGCGCTCGATGATATCTTTCTAAGCTGTCTTGCTCGATTAGTTGTTCGCTAATTTTTTGAGCTTGTTCGTGGTGATAGTAGTTAGGAATGCGTAAAGCAAGTAGTTTCCCGTGCAATAAATCTAGTAAATCGGTAATTATCAGATTTTGAGAAATTTTTACTAAGGTGTTTTGTTGCTGTTGAAGTAATTGCATACAATTGTTCCTTTGTAATTTCAATGTTTTTGATTAGCGTCAATTGAATAATCTTTCCCCAATCCCACTCCTACTCCCAGAGGAGCAGAAATATTTCCAAGTTGGAAAAATAAAGTAAAGGTTTGAGATTTTTCAAGTAATCCTTTGATGCCAGAAAGGTAAACAACTTCTCACTGATAACTGTTAACTTCTCACTGTCATGATACTGTTAACTGATAACTGCTCACTTTTAACTGATAACTGATAACTGCTCACTGCTCACTGCTCACTGTTAACTGTTAACTGATAACTTTCACCGTCATGGTGTTGTGGGATTTACAATTTGAGTCAATTAAATCGTCGAAAGCAATTTTGAAGACATTGGTATTTTCACTACCGAGTTCGATGATGCTGGAATTATGTTTGTTTGCAGCACCGAAGGATAGTAATGCTGGAGCGTTACCATTATCAAAATCTTCGATGTTGCCATCTGCAATTAAGTAGGGAGCGAGGAGGGTATTATCTGGTAAATCAACGTGGAATTTCTGCTTTCTCCTGTTATCTGCGATTGAAAAATCTACCACGCTATTTTTAATTGCTGCTTTCTGATAATCTTCTCCATCTTCAGGAGTTAGGGTTACACCGGTGACTTTGTCGAGAATTGTCCCCTTTTTATCTTCAACTCGATAGAAACCAAGGGTGTTATCAGAGAAAGATTTTTGCTTAACTACGATTTTGGCTTTACCATCATCACCTTGTAAATCCAATAATCCATCACTGAAAAGATTTTTTGTGTTTAGGGGATTTGCTTCGGAAACTTCTAAAAAAACGTTTTCTTGCAACTCGGTAATTTCGGTATTCAACTTGATGATGTCGGCATAAGTCGTCTGCTGAATTTCCTTGATTTCCCTCTTAGTAAAATAACCACCCTGCCGAAAACTTCTTTCAAACCAAAATCTATCGGCATCTCTCAACCTTTCAAATTGTTCCCCGACAATGGCTTGAATTGTTTCTCCGGCTCCGGAAGGTGCTACAGCATCTTCTGCAAACATTCCTACAAGCAAATCAACATCTTCTACAGTGCCATATAAATCTTGCAAAGTATCAGCCAATTGCTTATCGGAAGTTAATTCATCAAAGCTTTTTACCCTTTCCAAACCAAAATCGGCTCTAACTTGATTGTAATCAGCTAAACCTCTTTCTCTTCCCCTTTGAATATTTGCCGAATACAAATCAAATCCCACACCCGCCGGAGGAAATAAAGCATTTCGTAAATCAAAAACTATATTAGTATCGACATCCTCATCCAAAGTTACCGTACTACCCTTTAAAATTTCATCAACATCTTTACCCTCATTAACATTCGGCGCTCCAAAAGTAGTTAACAACGGTAAAGTTGTAGAATTCCCCTCGCTATCAACCGTCTCTATTTTATTACCTGTTTGAGAATGTCCGAAACGAAAGCCAGCAGCGTTAAATTCATCCGAGATTTGCGGAGTTTCAGATGCATCGTATCCCTTATACTTACTTACTTCCCCAATCTGCTGCGGCAACCACTCATACATCACCACCTGTTGATATTGAGCAATATTAATTTGCCGCGCTCTTTCAAATATCTGTTCATCATCCCATTTAGGATGGAATTGAGATAAATCTTGAGCAATTCGATTGTGATTCCTTAACCACAAAGTATGTTGAGCAACTAAAGCATCTTGTTCGCTAACTCTTTCATCTCCAGCTAAAAATCCTACTCCCTGAAAAAATCCTCCTCTCATTACCTGCTCTGTATCTGCTGGCATCAAATCATCGCTAGTTGATTCAGTTTCTTCAGAAAAAACTTTTAGTTTACCTCCTGCAAAACTCCTCAAAGAATTAGCTAATTCCTCATCGGAGCCATAAACAACAGATAAATCCAACCAGTGAGTTAAATCGTTAGGTACCTCTGCTGGCACAGATTCAATTCCCGTACCCTCAGCAAAAGCATTTCTGGGAAACTCAAACTCCAATCCTCCATCTTCCTGCCTATTAATTGTTGGAGTTGGGGGAATATCCCGAGTAAAATTCGAGTCATCTTCAGGAATATCAATATTGAAACTATCCTCACTCAACCTAGCCAAATTTAAATCGTGGTTAATTAGCTGCCCAAAAGCCCAATTAATTGCAGTCAAACCTTGAGAGCTAGGATCGGTTTCACCCTGTTCTAATTTAGACGTTGCGTTACTAATTACCCTAGCACTAGGACGGTCTAAAGGATTTAATAAAACGAATGGTGCATCCGAATTATTACTTAAACCATCTTTATTTATAACCACCTCCAAACCAGATTTCTGCAAACGTCTTTTTTCATCCTTACTAAAAATTGGAATCGGTTGACGACTAACACTATTACCATCAACACCGATTAAAGGATTTCCGGAAGCATCCCTTGCAACCCCAGCAGGGCTAGCAAATCCATCCTCATACTCCACAGATGCAAGACGAATAAAAGGCGTACCCGTAGCTCCTAACTCAGGATTATGTAAATTATTTTCCGAACCATCAATCTTGCGAAATGAAGCTAACCTCTTACCTCGATAGGGATTTCTGACGATGATTGACATTTCGCTCACCTTTGTAGCTTTATATACAAATTGTAAAAAATATCTTCGTCAAATGGTGTATCTGCAAATACTTGAAAATCAAATTATGATGGATATGACTGCTATAAAAATCCCTTATTGTTCCCAAGATTGATGAAGTTTTGTAAAAGATTTATGTTAATGAAATCCAAATATGGCAGTAGTTTCAACAAATATAATCCCTGCAATCATAGCGATCGCCTTAACTGACGTTGTATTATCTCAAACCCTTACAATAGCTTTATTTCCATGGGAATCGTATATTATGCTCTTAGTAAGTGTGGAACATTGTAGTCAAGTTTAAAGTTGTCAGATATTTATTTGCAAAAAAATCAAATAAAGCAGCAGTCGTCTTAGGGTGAATTGCAGATATAGCCTTATGTTGGTGAGTCTTGCATCAATAAAAAAATCATCTATTATCTTGATAAAAAATGAATATAATGCAATTATTATGAGCATCTCCAAACCTGTAAAAAAATCTTATCAGCAGAATCGCCCTCCTAAAAACGACTGGCGATTATTTTTGCGTTTAGTTCCCTACGCCAGTCGCTACAAACAGCTTTTGGCAGCATCAATGTTGTTATTAATACCGGTAGCAGTAGCCAATGCCGTACAGCCCGTTATAGTAGGGCAAGTAATTTCTCTTGTTCGTAAAGATTCCGATACCTACGAGTTTCTGATAAGTAATCCCGAGCAAGGATTGTTAATCTTGCAAATAGTTTTATTGATTACTGTTGTTATTAGACTACTATTAACAGGTTTCCAGGGATATTTAGTGCAGAAAGTAGGGCAAAATATTACTGCCGATATTCGCAAAGATTTATTTGAACATGTTACTTCCCTAGCAGTAAGATTCTTTGATAAAACCCCCGTAGGAAAATTAATTACTAGGTTGACATCGGATGTCGAAGTTTTAGGAGATGTATTTTCTTCCGGTGCAGTAGGCATATTCTCAGATATATTTTCTACCTTAGTAATTATCGGCTTTATGTTTTCCACCCAATGGCAGTTAGCATTGCTGCTGCTATTTTTACTTTTCCCGGTATCAGTCTTAATTATCTTCTTCCAGCAGCAGTTTCGTAAAGCCAATTATAAAGCCAGAGAAGAGCTTTCCGCCCTTAACTCTCAACTACAGGAAAATATTACAGGTATCAACGTAGTACAGCTATTTCGTAGAGAAAAATTTAACGCTCAATTATTTGAGAAAACCAACCACCGTTACGTCAAAGAAGTAGACACAACCATATTCCACGAATCCGCAGTTTCAGCCACATTAGAATGGATTGCCTTAGTAGCGATCGCCGGAGTATTGTTGGTTGCAGGTTGGTTAATTTTAGGAGAAAATTTAACGGTTGGAGTGTTAGCGAGTTTTGTACTCTACGCTCGACGATTGTTCGATCCCTTAAGACAATTTGCAGAAAAATTTACCATCATTCAATCAGGCTTTACAGCCATCGAGCGAGTTAGCGATATATTAGATGAACCCATAGAAATTCGGGATAAAGCAAATCCTAGATATTCCCTGACAAATAACTTTGAATTTGGTTATATAGATGAAATCGTCGAAAATTTGGAAAATATCGATGATAGAATTGACCCAGCAAAATTAGGAGAAATCTGTTTTGAACAAGTTTGGTTTGCTTATAAAGATGATGATTATGTAATTAAGAACTTAGATTTTACCATCAATCCCGGAGAAAAAATAGCTTTAGTCGGTCCTACGGGAGCCGGAAAAAGTACGATAATTCGTTTATTGTGTCGTCTTTACGAACCCAGCAAAGGACGGATTTTAGTTGATGGAATAGATATCAAGGAAATACCTCAAGCCGAATTAAGAAGATATTTAGCAGTAATATTACAAGAAGGATTCTTATTTGCCGGTGATGTTAAAAGTAACATTACATTAGGTGATAATTACACCTTTGAAGAAATTCGTGAAGCAGCGCAATCCACCAACATTGAAGAATTTATTGAAAAATTACCCCAAGGTTATAATTCGGAACTTCGAGAAAGAGGAACTAATATTTCTAGCGGAGAAAAACAGCTTTTAGCCTTCGCACGCGCCGCAATTCGTAACCCACAAATATTAGTATTAGACGAAGCAACAGCTAATTTAGACGTAGCAACAGAAGCCAAAATTCAAAAATCATTAAATCAGCTTTTAGAGCAACGTACAGCAATTATTATTGCTCACCGTTTATCTACCATTCGCAATGTCAACAGAATTTTTGTACTCAAACGTGGTGAATTAATCGAACAAGGTAGTCATGAAGAATTATTAGAACAAGGTGGTTTATATGCTACGTTACACAACTTACAAATGCTGAATCAATAATTGGGGATTGGGGATTGGGAATTGGGAATTGCTAATTGGGAATATTTAAATAATGTAGAGACGGGAAAACACGCGCGTCTCTACAAGGTTAATAAACAGTTTCAGTTGAGTACTATACACTCAGTCACCTCACCCCCATCCCCTCTCCTGGCGGAAGGAGAGGGGTGCCCTTTAGGGCGGGAGTAGTTTCGTCTATTGCACTGAAGTGAAAACCGCTATATTAAATCAGCTACGCCAATTGTTTTATAAATGTTCCTCTTCTTCCTTCTGTTATCTGGATATTTCATCCCATTCTAAGTAATAAAACTGATTTATTTGGGGGGGGTTAGTATCATAAATATAATGGGAACCATAAATCCAGAAGATTTAAAAATTTGAATCATATGAAAGGGTTTGCATTTCTATCTGGATTAATAAGTGGTTTCCTAACCTTTGGAACTTTACCAGCTTCTTCTCAGGTAATATCCGATGGTACTACCAATACAAATGTCAACCAAATTGGCAATAATTTTAATATTCTTAATGGTATTCAAAAGGGGAATAATTTATTTCATAGTTTCAAAGAATTTTCTATTCCCACTGGTAGCTCAGCAACTTTCCAAAACTCTAGTGCTATAGAAAATATCATTAACCGAGTAACTGGGGGAAATATTTCCAATATTGATGGGTTAATAAAAGCTAACGGTAGCGCTAGTGTTTTTTTGATTAACCCTAGTGGAATAGTATTTGGGGAAAATGCTCGGTTGGATATTGGTGGTTCGTTTTTGGGTACAACTGCTGAAAGTATTTTATTTGAGGATGGGTTTAACTATAGCGCTATAGATTCAGAACAAACACCACTGTTGACGATAAGTGTTCCCTTGGGATTGCAGATGGGAAGCAATCCCGGAAATATTACCATCAAAGGTAGTGGACATAATATAAATGCAGCAGATCCAGTTTTTTCCTCTTACGTGGTGGAGCAACCCAACTCCGAGTTGAAAGTTGAAACTGGTAATACAATTGCATTGGTTGGTGGTGATATTACCCTTGAAGGGGGGGTGTTGACGGCTGAATCGGGACGAATTGATTTAACAGCCATAGGTAACAACCAAGCTTCAACAACCGTAGTGAATCTGAGCAATACATCTGGGGGATGGAGTGTGGATTCAGTTGATTTGCAGCAATTAGGGGATATTTCTCTTACTCAGGAATCATTAATTGATGCTAGTGGAACTGGTTCAATTCAACTCCAGGGCAGAAATATTTCATTTAATGATGGCTCTATGGCATTGATTCAAAATACCACATCAAATGCTGCTGGTGATATTACTATTAGAGCAGCAGGAATATTGCAATTAGATGGTATGTCAGCCAATGCAGAAATTCGCAGTGGATTAGAGAATCAAGCTCTTGGTACTGGCAATGCTGGAGGTATTCAAGTTATGGCCTCAGATGTGATGATTAATGATGGAGCAGCTATTTTGACTCGTAGTTTTAGTAGTGGTAGAGCAGGTGATATTGTTGTCAATGCTTCTGGAAAAATCAAGGCTCAGGGATTTTCTCTGTTGAATCCCGGCTCTAATGCCAATAGTATTATTGGATCTTTAATCTTTGGTACAGGTGACTCAGGTAATGTTGAAGTGTCTGCAAGGCAGTTAACATTGATAGATGCAGGAAATATTACTACTGCAACCTTTGGAGAAGGTAACGCAGGGCAATTAAGGGCTGATATCAAAAATTCTATCGAAATAAGCGGGTTACACCCCGTAACAGGAAGTGTGAGCGCACTTGCCTCTATTAGTTTGGGTGCTGGAAATGCAGGAAACTCAAACATCAGTACAGGACAATTATTACTTTCCAATAATGCTCGGATAACTATGGGGGGATTTGCTACAGGAGATGCAGGTAACGTGGTAGTTAATGCCTCTGAATTTATTAAAATTTCTGGTGAAAGGACTTCAATCGATTCTTCGGTTGATATCCTACCAGAGTTAACCAGAGCATTCTTTGGCTTGCCAGATATTCCTACAGGTAATGCAGGTAGTGTTACTATTCATACTCCCTTTCTCCGACTTAAGGATAAAGGTGCAGTTTCTGTAAGAAATGAAGGAATAGGAAATGCCGGCGATTTAGAAATTAATTCCGATTCCCTTGTTCTCAATCAAGAAGGTGCTATTACCGCTTTTACCACAACTGGTACAGGTGGGAACGTCTTTCTTAACTTACAAGATTCCTTAATCATGCGCCGTGGTAGCTTGATTGACACTGAATCATTGAGTAATGGGAATGGTGGTAATATCACCATCAATTCTCCAATAATCGCTGGTTTTGAAAACAGCGATATCATCGCCAATGCAGTAGAAGGAAACGGTGGTAATATCAATATTACAACCCAAGGTATCTTCGGTTTAAAATTCCGCGATCGCCTCACACCTGATTCCGACATTACAGCCAGTTCTGAATTTGGTATTAACGGTACAGTAGAAATTAATAATATTAGTATTGACCCTAATTCCGGTTTAATAGAATTACCCACAGAAGTTACAGATCCATCACAACAAATTGCTAATGGATGTTCTAGTAATAATGACAGTAGTTTTGTCGCTACCGGAAGAGGTGGAATGCCACAAAATCCCACAGAATCAGTTGATGTAAATCCAACTTGGTCAGATATTCGCGATTTATCAGCATTTCGTCAACAAAGAAATAATAGTACTGCGGAAATTATACAGAAATCAAATCAACCAGCCATTGTAGAAGCCACTGGTTTTATACGTAATGAAGACGGAGTTATTGAACTTGTTGCTCTTGAAAATATCCCTTTAAGAAATAAACAAGTGAGTGAATGCAGTGGAACTCATATGTAATA
>JBCBPQ010000224.1:0-12155 GCA_039820645.1 Cyanobacteria bacterium J06633_8
AACTGATTACGGGAATTTAGAGGTTACTTTACCAAGAATTTTATTCAAAGGTATAGGACCATAAGAGCGGCTGTCAGTTAATAGTAATTAAATAACTATATAAATATATGAATAGTACAGAATTAGGAAAATACATTGAAGCCACTGAAAGTATTTCCAAACCTTGGCTGCTGATACAGTTACGCCTCCTAAAGTTGGAAGAAAACCGGGATAGGCTCTCAGAAAACGAATATGCTGAAAATTTACAGGATATCCACGAAGATTTAATGAATTTAGGGGAATGGTGGGTTGGCATCGAAGATCAAGTATTTTGACAGCAGACCCTAAATCAGAAATAATTTTAAATATTGAGAATAAATAACTAGTAACTGATGACTGTTGACTGGTGAAACAACAGGAAAATTAACTGTTCACTGTTAACTGTTCACTGTTCACTGTTAACTGTTCACTGTTCACTGTTAACTGTTCACTGTTAACTGTTAACTGTTCACTGTTCACTGTTCACTGAAATGGATTATCGGGATGCAGGGGTTGATGTTGAAGCTGGACGCGATTTTGTCGGTCAAATTCGTAATTTAGTTCACAGCACTTTTAGAAAAGAAGTAATTGGCGGATTGGGTGGCTTTGGAGGTTGTTTTGAGTTACCCGAAGGTTATAAACAACCCGTTTTAATTTCAGGTACCGATGGTGTTGGAACTAAACTGAAAATTGCCAATATTATTAATCGTCATGACACTGTTGGTATCGATTTAGTCGCTATGTGCGTCAACGATGTGCTGACATCTGGCGCGGAACCTTTATTTTTCTTGGATTATTTAGCAACAGGTAAACTAAACCAGGAACAATTGACTCAAGTTGTTGCAGGTGTAGCAACTGGGTGCAAACAAGCCGGTTGCGCTTTACTGGGGGGAGAAACCGCTGAAATGCCCGGATTTTATCAACCGGGAGAATATGATTTAGCTGGCTTTTGTGTAGGAATTGTCGAAAAAAGTCAGATGCTTGATGGAACTCGGGTAGAAATTGGAGATGTAGCTATTGGTTTAGCTAGCTCCGGAGTACATAGCAATGGCTTTAGTTTGGTAAGGAAAATTATTAGCGATAAAGGATTGAATTGGAGTGATACTCCAAATATATTTGGTGGAAAATCTTTAGGTGAACTTTTTTTGCAGCCGACACAAATTTATGTAAAACCAGTATTAGCAGCCCTGAAACATGGTTTGGAAATCCATGCAATGGCTCATATTACAGGTGGTGGATTGCCAGAAAACCTTCCAAGATGTTTGGGAGAAGGAAAATCTTTCAAAATTAAACCCGATAGCTGGATGATTCCACCCGTGTTCGAGTGGTTAGCACAAGTAGGTTCTGTTAATTCTCAAGCGATGTACAACACTTTTAATATGGGAATTGGTTTTGTTGTCATAGCTCCAGCTAATCAAGTAGAGCAAACAATTAGTTTTTTTCAATCTCACAATATTGCAGCTTATAACATTGGCGAAATCATTTCCGGTAATAACGAATTAATTGGACTAATAAATTTTTAGTAACAAATCATACAATATTTTTTTGGCTATTATATTTGATGAGATATAAAAAGTATTTACTGAACTGTAAATAACTAATTTTTATCGAGACATGCAGGGTTTAAAACCTCACCGTCTGTACGGTGCTAGTAATTGGGGTAAAAAACCCCATCCAATTACCCCTCACTCCCTCACTCTCTCACTCTCTCTCTCAATCTTTATTTAACCCGTCACATTTGGTTTATGTGGTTATTACTTAATATATAGTTATAATTTTAGCTTTACATATATAGAGTATAGAAAATACTCATGACTATAAACATTAAAATTTGCTAAGTTAGTCTTAACATATTGAAAAAGTTTGCTAAAGACATGCATAAGGTAAATACCAAAACAAACCTGAAGCATTAATGTTTTCCGGACTACAGGTATTGGTTTGTGGAGTGTTAAGAATAAATAATTTTACACAAGAAAAGGCTATGGTTGTAAATTTTGCCCTCGCTTGTGCCTCTAAGACACTTTTAAAAGAAGTATTCGAGAATTTAGACGCACAAAGTTGTCCGAATAATTATAATTTTCACATGCATACCGTATATTCAGATGGCAAAATGCAGCCTTCGGAATTAATGCAGCAAGCAATCGACAATGGTTTGAAAGGACTTGCCATTACAGATCATCACAATACAGGTGGTTATCAAGCTGCTGAAAAATGGTTGGAAGATTGGAAATGCAACAATCCAGGTGTTGATGTACCTTATTTATGGAGTGGTATTGAAATCAATGCCAATCTTTTGAATGTGGAAGTTCATATTTTAGGTTACGCTTTTAACCCAGAACACCACAGTTTGCAACCCTACACTCAAGGAAAAACAGTTACGGGTTCCGAATATGAAGCAGTTAACGTAATTGCAGCAATTCAAGAAGCAGGAGGATTTGCAGTACTTGCTCATCCAGCACGTTATAGAAAAAGCCACTTTGAACTGATTCCTGCTGCTGCCGAATTAGGAATTGATGGAGTAGAAAGCTTTTATGCTTACAATAATCCCAAACCTTGGAAACCAAGCCCAACGCGATCGCAACAAATTCAGCAATTAGCGAAGGAGTATGGTTTATTCAGTACTTGCGGTACCGATAGCCACGGTTTGAGCTTGCTTCAACGGTTGTAAGTGTTTAGTTGTTAGTTGTTAGTTGTTAGTTGTTAGTTGTTAGTTGTTAGTTGTTAGTTGTTAGTTGTTAGTTGTTAGTTGTTGGTTGTTAGTATTTAAAATTGCCAACTTTCATCCGTAGGATGTGGCTCATCAACTAACAACTTTCAAGCATCTAATTAATATTATTTTTGAAATTCTGAGAATAACCAAGAAATAACTTGGCTATGATTCATTTGACGAGAACGACGAAAAGCTTCTTCAAGGATTGAAATATCTAAACCTGGTAGTATTTGAGATTTAGTGATTCTTTTACTACCTTGATTTTCAATTAAAAAAGCTATAATTTGAACGTTTTTAACATCTACAATCCAATATTCATTTACACCGAACTCTTCATAGAGCAGACGTTTTTCACCTTTATCGTCAGCAAGAGAAGTATTCGCAACTTCAATAACTAAATTCGGTGCGGGAAACTTATCAAGGTTAATAATAAAAGTTCCGTAAGGAATTACATCAGCATTGTCACCAATATAATAAGAAACATCTGGTTGAGCTTCTCTATACCCAGTTTTACGGTAGGTACAGTTATCTCTTCCATTCATCGGAATACCTTTGATAGCTGCGTAATTGCTAGCAGCTAAGATAATAAGTGCATGGTCTAATGAATGGTCATTTCCTAATGCCGACATTTCAATCCTCATTCTACCGTTATAGTAATAACCCTTGGCTTTTTCATAAGCAGGGTTTTCGATTACTTGAATATATTCATCCCAAGACGCTGCTACCCAAGTATCAGTTTGAATTTTTGTTTGTAAATTAGTCACAATAATTCGTTTGAGTCAATAGTACTTTACTTTATTATGACAGCGAACTTTAAACCTTACAGCGTTGTCAAATTATTTATGATTATCAATAAACCCGGTTTTTCCAAAAAACCGGGTTTCTCAACTCCATTATCTATTCTCTTACTGTTAACTGTTCACTGTTCACTGGTAACTGTTGACTGTTAACTGTTAACTGCTAACTGTCAAAGTGTAATCAATTAATTCCGGAAAAAACATTGAAAAATCAGCTTGCAGTTGCTGATAATTAAAAAATAACTCTTCTACTCCACCGAACAAATTATTTTTCCTTTTGATTCTATAAGAAAGTCCATTAATAGCTCTATCAATAGCAGATGTCTCTTTATATGATGCCAGCCAATTATGAGCAATCATATCTGGAAGAATACTTTTTAATCGTTCGGGAAGTATATTTTGATTTTCTTGCAATACTTGATAAACGCGACTTGTGAAATTACTAAGAGAAATACTTGAATAATTCGACCAATGCTTAGCTAAAAAATGGTCGTAAAACACATCAATCATAATTCCAGAAAATTTGCGTCTATTAAGACTAATTAGCCTTTTACTCGATCTAAATATTGGATGAGAATCTGTAAAAATATCTATTTTTCGATGTAAATAAATTCCTTTGATTATTTCAGGGCAGTAAATATTTTCAATTGAACCTTTGACAAAATCCCCTAAAAGATTACCTATCAAAGAATTTGGCGTACCATCTGATAAAAATAAATGAGCTAGATAATTCATGAGTACTAAGTAACGCCGTTAATCTTTAATACAATGTAATGCAGCAAACCTTAATTATTAACCAAAAAATATTATAAAATAATTAGTCAAAATGTGTTAATTAATAACCTAGCTAAGTTCAAAAAATATGAGTGAATTGTGGAACATTTTAAATAACTCTTCTCAAAATCAAGGTTTTACATCAAATGACAAAACCGGATTAATATTATTAATTTTAATTGCCTTAGTTACTGTAATATTATGGCAAACTCCCAACGGTAGAAAAATTCTATATCCTTTAACTTTATTATCAACTTGGTACCATGAAATGGCTCATGGTTTAATGGCTGTTGTGTTAGGAGCAAATTTCAAAAGATTAGAGATTTTTGCAAATGGTAATGGATTAGCTCGGTATGAATATCGCGGTTCATTATTTTTAGGATCAATCGGTAAAGTGCTTGTATCTGCTGCTGGTCCTATGGGACCTCCCATTATTGGTGCTGGTTTTATTTTAGCTTCCCGTAGTTGGCAAACATCACAGCAACTTTTACTTATATTAGGAAGTTTTATGTTGATTTCAGTTTTAATTTGGGTACGAACTGGAATTGGTATTTTCTTAATAACTTTTCTGGGATTAATAATTGTAGGAATTGGCTTAGAAGCATCTGAGCAAATAAAAGTTTTTACAGTTCAATTTCTTGGAGTACAAGCTTGTATAAGCACCTTCCGCGATTTTAATTATGTATTTCGTTATTACAATGGTTATTCAGATACTGCCCAAATTGCTAAAGTTTTAATTCTGCCTCATTGGTTTTGGGGAATTTTAATCACAATTGCATCACTGTTTCTTTTATTACAGAGTCTTCGTGTTGCTTACTTTTCTAATTAAAATATCCGGTTTTTCAAACTTAGCCAGATGTCATGTTTACCTTTCACATGGCTGATTAACTTTTGAAGGCTTATGGTTGTTTTCTTCAAAAAAACTTATGCTTTCGTAAAAACTTTTATTGACAAATTTTAATAAACAACGGAACCGAAAAATGTTATACGATTCTGACGGTAAAGACAGTTTGTATATTTTTGCTTAAATTTTTACAAAAACGTCATTTTAAATATAAATACTTGAACTAATAAATTTATGGTTAATTATATTACTCTTTTTCAATCATTAATATTGACTCAATTTTGATAAGCATATCCTTTTAAACAGGGAGTTTGATTCCCAGTTGAATATGAAACAAGTTAAAAATGTATGTATAAAAATAGTCTTTTAAAATACAATTGAGTTCAATAAAGCATAATTACCAAGCACTAAATTATCCTCCGAAAAAGACACTGAAAGTAAAGTTCTTGTTAAAAACTACTTCAGATAGATGCGTAATGTCACGCTGAAATGATAAATAAATAATCATTGACTTTATTAAATCAATTTAACTGACTCTTGGTTGTGGTGAATAGTGGCACAAACATGCCGACCAATTTAATCCAACTCCTCGCACATAATATAGACCCAACCAAGTCAACTTTAAAAGTACAAAATCGACAACCGCGCATACACGATGAAAGCATCTGCAAAATTCGACTTTGAAGACGAGAAGTTCAATGCACCACCTTCTCGTGTTGTCCCTTGGTGTCAAATGATTAATCCGAAATATAATATGGATGACGCTGATGGTATAAGTTCCTACGGTTTGGCGATTAAGCTAGAAAATGCCCGCGCTGTCGGCTTTGTCCCTGATGAAAATTGGCAGCAGGTAGAACATCAATTCAGTTCGGGTGTGGAAACGGTTCTTATCAGTACGACCCCAAATATAGTTATAGTACGTCGAGGACCTTTATCAGTAAAAGACCGCGAAACAGGTGCTAAATTAGGAACTCTCAAAGAAAATTATGATGCTTTTTTAGCAGACAAACTTAAATTCAAAACTTTTACTCGCTATCTGATTTTTTTGGCAGGGGAAGACAAGAGTTTTTTGCATGAATTGCCTTTACAGCTAACTTTGAATGGTGCGGCTGGAGCAAGTTTTAGTAAAGCCTACTGCGAATATCAACAAGGTAGAGCAACTGCGGGATTTGTTGCCGAATTAGAAAGAGCTTATGCAGGATATCGCCGTCAAGCTGCAACCCCTAAAGGACCTTTATTTCATGCTCACGGCATTTTCTCGCCGATAATTGAATGTGAAGAAAGAGGGATTGCCACAAATACCGTTTTAGTTGCAGCAACTGTAGACTACAAGCATCCTACAGTTTCTACATTAACTAATTATTTGATTGCTTCTGACTCCAAAGAATCTGGGTTGATTTCCAAAACTTTTGAAGAATACAAAGACTTTGGTAAAGAACAGGTTAAAACCGAAACTCGCCCAATGGCTGTAGCGGCAGTTTCTAGTTCCTATGTTTATCCAGACGAAGATGATTTTGGATATCCTCCTTATTAGAGCATTGGGCATTGGGCATTGGGCATTGGGCATTGGGCATTGGGCATTGGGCATTGTTAACTCACTGCTCACTGCTCACTGCTCACTGTTAACTGTTAACTGTTTTCCCTCACTCCTTCGCGCCCATTGCCAAACCTGCTAAATAAGCAGTTGTCCAAGCACTTTGAAAATTAAATCCACCGGTAACTCCATCAATATCAAGAATTTCCCCAGCAAAGTGCAATCCTTTGACTAAACGGCTTTCCATTGTTTTGAAATTAACTTCTTTAAGCTTGATTCCACCACAAGTGACGAATTCCTCTTTGAAAACTCCTTTACCGCTGATAATGTATTGTCCTTGAGTTAATTCTTGCACCAATTTATTTAAAGCTTTTTTGGGTAAATCAGCCCATCGCATATCTTTATCTATACCAGCACGAGATATAAGGTATTGCCACAAACGATGCGGTAACTTTATTCCTCGATGTAGTGCGATCGCTCTTTTGCCACAATCGTTTTTTACCTGCTGTAGTTCTTGGCGAACCTTATCTTGATTTAAGTCTGGCAACCAATTAACAGTAATAGTTCCTTTATAGCCTGATTCGTGGAAGGTTCTCGCACCCCAAGCCGAAAGTTTTAACACGGCTGGACCACTTAAACCCCAATGAGTAATTAGTAACGGACCTACTTGTTCTAGATGGGGTTTTCCCGGTACTGATAATCGTAGCTGCACCTTCATTACGCTCACCCCAGCTAACGAACGCAATTCCTTATCTAGAATATTAAAGGTAAATAAAGAGGGAACAGTTGCTTCAACTTGATGACCCAATTTTTTAGCGATTCTATAACCCACAGGATTGCTGCCAGTTGCCAGCAGTAGTTTATCGCAATGTAAAATTTCCCCAGATTTTAGTAAAACTTCAAATGTAGATTTCTCTTGATTATCTGAATCTTCAACAGGTTCGTTTTCTAATTCTTTGGAATTTACTGAAACTACAGGTGAACCAGTACGAATTTGTACGTTGTAATCTAAAGCTGTTTTGATCAAACAATCTACAATTGTTTCCGAACTATCTGTAACCGGAAACATCCTTCCATCAGCTTCAGTTTTTAACTGTACTCCGGCTGTTGCAAACCACCTAACAGTATCTTGAGCTTGAAAGCGTGAAAAAGCACCTAACAAAGCTTTTGAACCTCTAGGATAATTTTGGATAAATTCCTTAGTATCAAAAAGAGCGTGAGTTACATTACAACGTCCCCCGCCAGAAATACGAACTTTAGCTAGAAGCTGACGACTCGCTTCAAGTAAGATAACAGAGGCACTTCGGTTAGTTTTAGCAGCTGAACATGCAGCAAAAAAACCAGCAGCCCCACCACCAACAATTACAATTTTTAATGGTTGCAAATTCCGAACTACTTATAAATTTTTTTTCATTATTAAGCCGCAGAAACTTATTGCTTTAGCTCTTAACTCTACTCATATATTAGAGCGGAACAAAAATCAACTGAATTTATTGGGCTAAAACAACTTGCTTGCATCACAACCGATAATATGGTAAAAAACTTAGATGCTGATTTAAAAACGCAACCAAGTTTTTTGAGCATAACTAAGAACCCCGAAGGCTATTGCGATAAAAAATAATATTAAAATTACGCCTCCAGGGATAAAAGTAAGAATACCTAAGCCCCTGAGAACCCATACTGCTATAGCAATACCGAGAAACATGCCAAAACCTTGGGTTAGTTTTTGATTAAGTTTAGAAGATTGATTCACCTCATATCCCTCTTACATCAACAGTATTTGTGACATTCTAGCCCTTTAGCCATTTAACAGTTACCAGTTCATTTGCCAGGGAACAGTAAAATATAATAAATTCCTAACTCTTGACTACTAACTTCCTATCCCTTGGTTTGTGCCCTAACATCAATATTTCACAATATTAGTGATAATCTTGACATATTTTTGGGTAAATATTGGGAATAATAGACTACAAGCAAAAAACTAATTCCGGAATGGTCTCATGCTGGACTGGAATTAGAATTATCGAATAAGACTAAATTGCAATTGCAAGGTCTATATTTTTTTAGTGTAGTGTGGAAAATTGAGGAGTGAGCGAAACATTATGTCTGCGTCTTTTTTCTCAGACTTAATTAATACAGGTTCGGATATGCCTTGGAGTCAGGACAAGCAAGCAGCGTTTTTAAAAGGTGAAATTTTTGTAGAGACACGCTCCCATAATGCTTGGGGTGGTTGTGTAAGCGCAAAAATGTATTTACCACTGGTACGTTCGCAAGTTTGGCAACACATAACAGATTATCCCCGTTGGGTGCAGTACTTCCCTGACATCACCAAGAGTGAAATTATACACAAAGGGGAAGCTAAACGTCTGTATCAGGCAGCACAAAAAGCTTTTATATTTTTTACAGCACAAGTAGATATTTATTTGAATGTTGTAGAAGATTTTGGCAATAACATCAAATTTAATCTAGATAAAGGTACATTCCACGATTTTAGTGCGGATATAGATTTGAAAGATTATGGTAGTGGTACTTTGTTGACTTATTCAGTAAAAGCAACACCGATAATTCCCATACCCTCGATGTTTATTCAGCAAGCTATGAATTTTGAATTGCCCGCAAATATGCGTAAAATGCGACAAGTCCTTTGTAAGGGAATGTAAAAACGATGTGTAGGGCAAATGAAATTCTTGACTTTTGGTTTGGTAGCCGGGATGAACCCAATTACGGTAAGCCCAGGAAAGTATGGTTTGCAAAAGAACCAGAATTTGATGAAGAAATACGAAGACGTTTTCTTACAGATTATGAAAAAGCAGCAGCAGGAAATTTAGATGAATGGAAGGAATCAACTGATACCTGTCTGGCTTTGATTTTGCTGTTCGATCAATTTCCTCGAAATATTTTTCGTGAAGATCCTCAAGCTTTTGCTACCGATTGGGAAGCATTGTCAACAGCACATCAAGCTATAGCACAAGGGTTTGACCGACAATTATTAAATGTACAGCGCTGGTTTGTATATTTACCTTTTGTACATAGCGAAAATATCGAACATCAGCGTCAAGCGGTGAAGCTATTCCAGAAACTTAGTGGAGACAGGGATAGTGCAAGTGCTATTGAAAATGCTATTCGGCATAGGTCGGTAATTGAGCGTTTTGGACGTTTTCCCCATCGCAATTCAATTCTGGGACGACCTTCCAATCCTGAAGAAAAAGAATTTTTGAAACAACCAGGGGCAAGATTTTAATAGTAATTCATTAATACATTGAGATAATTCCCCTTCCATTCTATCCGCGTCGTCTATTTATGACGCGGTCAATATCTCTTGCACAGTATTAAAAAAAATTTGAATTCTGAAAAATTCTGAAAACAAACTAGTACAACACGGCGTAAATAAGGCAACCATTAAAAATCCCTGAAAAGCCTAAAAAATCAAACTTCTTACTTCTTACTTCTTACTTCTTACTTCTTACTTCTTACTTCTTACTTCCGCGCAGCCGTACTAGGCTGCCTTACCGACAGCTTAACGCACCAAAACCTAGTTGATTTTGGTGCGTTACGATATTCCCTTCAGATTAAAGAGCTTTATTCTAATTTATAGCGATTTTACTTTTTGCAAAACACATGATTTTCAGATAGTAATCCTTCCTTATACGGTTTATAATCGCTATTTTTAGATTCTATTCGACACAAAAAATCTATAGCATAATTCCAATAAAAAGGAGTTATGAAAGTCTAAATAGTAAGGAATACTGCTATTTTTGTCAAATAAAATGTAAGTCCTAGAATAAATAATAAAATTGGCAAAGCTCAGGTTTTGGGAATTAATCCTTCATTGTATTTTGTTATCAAACTTACCGGAGTGACGCAATTGATTAACGTAAATTAAAAGTTTAATTGCGAACCTTAGAGCTTGTATCAAACAAAACTTCATCTAGCTCAGGCTCAGTGAATTCATAACCTAAGCTAGCAGCAAAATTAACTATTTTCTTTGTATCCCAATTCCACACACCAAAAACGCCTTTAATGGAACAACTTTTATAATATTGTTCGTAAATTTCTTGATTTGTGATCAAATTTTCGTAGAAAGCATCAACCTGTTCTAATGACATAAAACTCTACCTCCTCACTCGCATGACTTATTTATTAAAAGCTACACTCTTAAAGTCGTAGATTTCCTTTCAGATAACTTATTATTCAATGGTTGGGAGTAGTTACACGGATAAAAGTGATAGATGTTCATGAAATATATTGTTCCCATAAAACAACCTTTACCAACCTTTGAGGCAGTTAGAAACAAACAACCTGATGAAGATATGTATTATTTTATGTACGTGTAGCTTTTAGCGCTATGAGGAAAATACGTATTCTTAGTTGCAATTTGAAGGTTGAACAGTAACCAGTCAAAATTAAGCAGCATTCGTCTGGAGGAAATAGCTATTAAGTTTTGACCTCAATCAATCGCAAAGGTTTACCTGGTCAACAAAAATCCAGCCTTCAGTATTATCAGAAAGTTTAACCTTGAAAAAATCACCTTTATCACCAAGAATTAACAATTTTTCACCTTTATTCAATTCTTTGAATGTTTTTGCCTTCTTATGAGGTTGATGGCGTAATTTGGGCAATTTATTCAAATCCGATCTCACAATACGGCACTGTTCGGGCAATTGTGACAACAAATTATTATGTTGCGAGTTTGTTTTGCCTAAATTGCCAGCATTTACTAATGCGAATCCTCCGACGCTAGCCAAAACAGTCGCTACCCCTATGCTTTTTACCCCTAATGGCAATATATTCTTTAGTATTGGCATCTCCGGAGTTGATTTTAAAGATGAAGTGGTTGATAGGGATTCTTCTGATTCTTCTGATTTATGATTGATTTTAGGAAGCCGAGCAGTTTTAACTATAGGCTGCTGTGATTGTGCCGCAAAATTTGTACTATTGTAATAAGCAGGAATACAGTTATTAGTATATTCTGTAGAAGTAATATCTTTTACTGTTATGTTCTGCTGTCCCAAGCGCAGTATACTAGAACCCTTAAGTGGCATTTCTCCGGCTAAAAGTAATTGACCATCGAGAATAGGTGGATTTTTATGACGGAGATTTCGTAAATAAAATTTTTCTTTTTCTGGATTGAAAAATATTTCTACATGTAGCGCAGATACTGTTGGTTCTAATAAAACTACATCACAATCTTTGGGGTCGCGGCCGATACGAATTTTTCCCGGTATTTTACTAAACTGGTTATTAGTAATTTTATAAGTTTTAATATCATTACCTTCTAGCCATTCTAAAGTCAGTTCGTAAACGACACTCCCAGGATTGTTTTCGACTACATCGGCAACTTCGGGAATCGGTAAACCTTTTAATGCTTGTATTACTTCATCTACAGTTTGGTAGCGTTCTTTGAAATGATACCGAGTCATCTTATTGAGAACTTCGGCAAATGCAGGATCTACTTCTCTAAGATGTTCCCACAACATT
>JBCBPQ010000225.1:0-12081 GCA_039820645.1 Cyanobacteria bacterium J06633_8
ATTTTACGGAGAATAAAACCAGGAAACATAAAGCATGGTAAATGTCAATCAGAAACCAACCAATGATATTGGGTTTACACACGACGATTTCGCGGCTTTACTTGATAAGTACGATTATCACTTCAGCCCAGGGGATATAGTACCAGGAACAGTTTTTAGTTTAGAACCGCGCGGCGCTCTGATTGACATTGGTGCTAAAACGGCGGCATATATACCTATACAAGAAATGTCAATTAACCGGGTGGACAACCCGGAAGAAGTATTACAATCTAACGAAACGCGGGAATTTTACATTCTTAGTGATGAGAATGAAGAAGGCCAGCTAACTCTTTCTATTCGCCGTATTGAGTATATGCGGGCTTGGGAAAGGGTACGCCAGTTACAAACAGAGGATGCCACCGTGCGTTCGGGCGTATTCGCAACCAACCGTGGTGGTGCATTAGTGCGGATTGAAGGATTGCGTGGCTTTATTCCCGGTTCTCATATAAGTACTCGTAAGCCAAAAGAAGACTTGGTAGGTGAAGAGCTACCATTAAAATTCTTAGAAGTAGACGAAGAACGTAACCGGCTTGTATTGTCTCATCGACGGGCACTGGTTGAGCGTAAGATGAACCGTTTGGAAGTAGGCGAAGTTGTAATTGGTACAGTTCGCGGAATCAAGCCTTACGGTGCCTTCATCGATATTGGTGGTGTCAGCGGTTTGCTACACATTTCCGAAATTTCTCACGAACATATTGATACACCCCACAGCGTGTTCAATGTCAATGATGAATTGAAGGTAATGATTATTGACTTGGATGCAGAAAGAGGTAGAATTTCACTTTCTACCAAGCAGCTTGAACCAGAACCTGGTGACATGATCAAGAATCGTGATGCGGTATTTGATAAAGCAGAAGAAATGGCTGCTAAATTCCGCGAACAGTTATTAGCCAAGGAACAGGGTATCACTCCTGAAGCTGCATCTGCTGAGGAAGTGCCAGCAGCGACTGAAGAAGTAGCCGCAGAGGAAGCATCTTCTCCGGTAGTTGAAGAAGCAGCACCAGCAGAAGCAGAAGCTCAAGCAGAGGAAGCACCCGTAGAAGCAGAAGCTCAAGTGCAGGAAGCACCAGCAGAAGCAGAAGCTCAAGTACAGGAAGCACCAGCAGAAGCAGAAGCTCAAGTGCAGGAAGCACCAGCAGAAACTGAAGTTCAATCAGAAGCACCAGCAGAAACTGAAGTTCAAAATGAAACTCAAGAGGAAGTTGCAGCGGCTGTCGAAGAATAATGAATCTATCATTATAGACATTTATAACGCTTATAACAGTTTAGAGTTTTGCAAATATTTAAAGAGGGGAAACCCTCTTTTTTTATTTGCCAATTCAAACTTATATCTTGCAGCAGTTGCCGCAAACCCGGTTTCTTTCTGATTTCACAACAGTAAGGAATAATACTTTCACGACAAGAAACCGGGTTTTTTTGAGCGAAATTGAGCTTGGGGTGCAAGAAGTTAATTCAAATCAACCAACTGCGATTCAATATCAGAAGAATTTAAATCCTTACCAATAAAAACCAAACGAGTTTGTCTTGATTCTTCAGCTTTCCAAGCCCTATCGTAAAATTGTTCAAAGCGATTTCCTACACTTTGCATTACTAAACGCATGGGTTTATCAGCTACTGCAACAAAGCCCTTAACGCGGAAAATTTCTTGCTCTTGTACTAGATTTTGCAATTGCTGTTTCAGCTTATCCGGTTCAAAAGTACGATCTAAAACTACGTGATGAGAAGTTATTTCGTCATCATGTTCGTGTTCCTCTTCAGTATCGTGATGAGAAGGGCGTTTATCTAAATTGTCTTCCACGGCAGCTTCTAAACCCAATAGCACAGAAGAATCAACTTCACTTTGATGGCTTTCAACAATCTTTACTACACGAGGTAATTCTTCTTTAACTAAATGCTTCACCTGGGCTAAAGTTTCTCTATTCACCAAATCGGTTTTATTTAATACTACCAAATCGGCACAAGCGAGTTGATCTTCAAATAATTCTTGTAATGGTGTTTCGTGTTCTAAACTATCATCTGCTTGACGCTGCGATTCTATTGCTTCTAAGTCACTAGCAAAAGTACCAGCTGCAACCGCTTCGCTATCCACTACTGTAATTACAGAATCTACCGTAGCAGCGTTGCGAATTTCTTGCCAGCGAAAAGCTTTTACTAAAGGTTTTGGTAAAGCTAAACCAGAAGTTTCAATTAAAATGCAGTCGATGCTGTCTCGTCGTTTAATCAGCTCCTGCATCGTTGGTAAAAACTCTTCCTGTACGGTGCAGCAAAGGCAACCGTTGGTTAATTCATAGATATTGTTGGTATTTTCGCTTTCTTCATCCGGGCAAATTTGACAAGATTGTAATAATTCCCCATCAATACCAAGTTCGCCAAATTCATTGACTACAACAGCAATGCGTTTTCCTTGATTATTTTGCAGTAAATTACGAATTAAAGTAGTTTTTCCACTTCCTAAAAAACCTGTAATGACGGTAACGGGGATTTTTGCAGCCATGTGTATAAAAAGCTTTGTGTATCTATGTTTCGAGGGTTTGCATTGAAAATCAATTTTGTTATTTTACGATGAAAGAGTATCTAGAATAGCAAAACGTTACAAAATGCCAAGACGAACAAATAATATGCCAAAACGTGCGATCGCAGAAATTTCTGAGGCACAAGAAGCGATGCTTCCTGAATATCGGCAAAAATGGCGTTCATTTGCAATATCAACCGAATCTATAAATGAGGAGAAAGTTAAATCAGTAATTAAAGCTGCTTATTTAGCAAGCGATTTTAGTGAGCCAGAGATTTTATTTTATGAAAGTCCCTTTTCTGCAATTCAGAGAATATTTGCTGTTGTTAAATATTCTTTCTGACTTATTCGCAAAATTCATTACTATCATAGATGCTTGATGGTGCGTGACGCTCAAATATAATTAACCGTTTTCTCTTAAAATTGACGTAAGCGTCACACAACGGCAATAACGCGGGAGGAAGATCCACACCGCGTTTTGCCTCCCCTACAATTAGATAATTCCCGATTACCTATTACCAATTCCCTATTCCCAATTTATTATTTATGATTGAAGCTGTAATTTTCGATATGGATGGTTTGTTGATTGATTCGGAACCATTATGGCAGCAGGCAGAAATTACTATATTTAAGCAAGTTGATATTATTCTTATTCCTTCTATGTGTATGCAAACTAAAGGATTGAGAATTGATGAAGTTGTAGACTATTGGTACAAAAAGTATCCTTGGGATAAGTTATCTAAATTGCAAGTTGAAGAAGCAATTGTTGATAAATTAATTGAGTTAATTCATGCTGAGGGTAAGGCTCTGGCTGGAGTCAACGATGCTATTAATTATGTAAAATCGAAGAGTCTCAAAATTGCTCTAGCTTCTTCTTCTTCATCTAAAATTATCAATGCAGCGCTACAAAAACTAGATATAGCTGACGATTTTGAAATCATTTATTCTGCTGAATCCGAGCCTTTAGGAAAACCTCATCCCGGTGTTTATCTGACAACTGCTGAAAAACTCGGAGTATCTCCTCAAAATTGCTTAGCTTTGGAAGATTCTCTTAATGGAGTTTTAGCTGCTAAAGCTGCTCAAATGAAATGTATCGCTATCCCTGATACGTCGGAATATCATAACCCAAAATTTGCAATCGCCGACATGGTTTTGGAATCTCTACAGCAGTTAGATGACAATATTTGGAATTTTGTAAATTCATAATCTAGTAATTTACAAATATAGCATTCCTCACTTGATTACAATTACAATACAGATTCAAGCTTAGCTCTTCCCTTCTCCTTGACAAGGAGAGGGGTGCCGGAGGGCGGGGTGAGGTAATAAGCTGTTGTGCATTTTTAATGCACAACAGCAAGGAAGAAGGAAGAAGGGACAAGAGTTGTAGCTATTAACCAATGTCAAATGAATATATAAATTAAATGCGTAGCAGCTTAGTGTATGAAACGAGACTGAAATTCGCTAAATGAGAGTAATGGGAGCATCAAGTTCCTAGATAGTTGAATATTGTATTACTTTGAATTATTTATTTAGCTTTTTAAATTATGTTGGGTTACACTGCGTTACACCCAACCTACGATTGTTAAAAACCAAATTAGGGGCAACATCTTTATAATTCCCAATACATCGCATCAGCAATCATAAAGACATCACCCCTAAAAAATTAGTTATTCAAAATTCCAAGATTACATTTAAATCTTAATCAGCAGTTGCTAATTCAGTTTCTGTGCCGCCACGGTTGCGACGACGAGTCAGAGTATTGAATAACATCTGTCCAATCGCTTTGATTAAATTACCTTCCAACTCTTGGAACATTTTCATGTTCATCCCAAAAGCTGCGTTTGCTTCATCAACGATTCTATCTGCTGTTGCTTCGTCGATGGGCATTTCATCTAAAGCTTGACGATAGTTTGTTTTAAAGGCTTTTTCGTCATCGATTTGATCGAATTCGTAAAAAGCTGTTCCTTCTCCATCTGTCAGATTCATTGCTGTCTGAGCAATGTTTTTCAAAATTTGCCCACCCGATAAGTCACCTAAGTAACGAGTGTAGGAATGCGCTACTAATAATTCAGGTTCATTCTGAGATACTTCACGAATCTGATTTACGTATGCTTCACCAGCTGGTGATAGCTTTATTTGCTCTCTCCAGTTAGCACCGTAATAATAGCTAAGGTCTTGCTCTAAACTATGCTTTCTATAGAGTTCCTTAAAATCAATTTTAGATACAACTGGGTGGTTGCTGTGTTTTTCTAATTCTTCTTCCATCGCAGTATAAGCGAAGTAGAAATTACCAACTAACTTACGATAAGAATTTTTCTCAACGACTCCTTTTAAAAAGCACTTAACAAAACCAACATTTTCTGCCATTGTGTGGGCTTTTTTCGTGCCTACACGTAATTTGGTTGCTAAATTGCTACTCATGCTAAATTTCTCAACAATAAAAAGGTTAACTATTCATACAGTCATTTCAAAGTATGAATTTTCCCGTGGAAATGAAAGCTTGTAGAAGGGTTTGAAGGCAGTTTCAAATGAAATCGGACGGGCATAACGCCCTTCGTCCTTACTCATTTGTAACAATTTACCGTTTCCGCATCTATATTGACTTTCTTAGATCCCGTTTGTTCATACTAAAAATAACTACTAAAAAGTAACATTAGAACTAATTGATGATAATTTCTATTAAAATTTCTTAAGCAAATTGAATCAGCCCGTTTTTACCCTGTGACAACCAGCTTATCACCACTATAAAGTAATATATTCTTTATTAATTTTTATTTCAAAATATTTTAAAATATTACAATAATAAATAATAGTCGATATCTAATATCGCAATACTTATATAAGTAATAGTATTTTTTGCAACTCGCAAATAAGTATTTGTTCTTATATAAATAATGCCAAATATTCATACATTAGCTTCACCTAAAACAAGCTTTTGGATATACTAAGAGTGGAACTTATAGCTATTGTGTTAAAAACTTAAAACCAGCCTTAAATTAACTTCAATAACTCTTTAAACAAGTTTGGAAAACAATCAGGGATAATACTGACTTGATTAAATCTTCATTTCTGCTTGATAGTATTCATAAGTGTGTTTGCTCAAAAAGTCGCCGAATTAGAATAAATTTATAGAAATAAAAATAAAAGCGTCATATCAAACAATCCTGATGAAAACGTATTCAACGGGAATTGTTCTATCAAGTATAAAGTGTTATTCTCCTGTGTGAGTGTGTGGAGCGTTCAAAAGTTATGGTATCATTTGTAACTGGTAATCGCGGTAGTTTTCGTGAAGATTCTGTTTCAGAAGCAAACAGATGGAAAAAGGCTTCTGCAAGTGGTTTCGGGGAAAATTCTCTGATACTGCCAAAATCCCCCCTATTTGGTACAGACGGTATTCGCGGAAAAGTAGGCGGATTGTTGAGCGCGCCTTTAGCATTGCAAGTCGGTTTTTGGACGGGCATTGTATTACGTAGTCGCGCCCAAAATATTGGTCCGGTGATTCTCGGACAAGATTCTCGAAATTCGAGCGATATGCTGGCAATGGCTTTGAGTGCGGGATTAACAGCAGCAGGATTGCAGGTGTGGTATTTAGGTTTATGCCCTACTCCTTGCGTTGCTTATCTGAGTAGTATCACAGATGCTGTTGGTGGAGTCATGATTTCTGCAAGCCACAATCCACCAGAAGACAACGGGATTAAGATTTTTGGTGCTGACGGTATTAAGCTATCTAAAGCCTTGCAGCAAGAAATTGAAGCCGGATTGCGCGGGCAAGCATCACCTGCGGTGAGTGTAAGTAATTGCGGACGGCATTATTCCCGTCCAGACTTGATATCAGAATATGCCGATATATTGAAACAGCCGCTACATGGTAATGTAAATCTTCAAGGAATGAAGATTGTTTTGGATTTGGCATGGGGAGCAGCAGTTGGTTTAGCACCTTCTGTATTCCAGGAATTAGGTGCAGAGGTTATTTCCTTGCACAATAGTGCAGATGGCGATCGCATCAATGTTGGTTGTGGTTCAACTCATTTGGGCATTCTGCAAGGGGCTGTGAAAGAAAACAATGCCGACTTGGGTTTTGCTTTTGATGGTGATGCAGACAGAGTATTGGCAGTAGACAATACTGGAAGAGAAATTAACGGCGACTATATTCTTTATTTGTGGGGAAATTCCTTACAGCAAAGACAAGAATTACCTGACAATTTGATTGTTTCTACCGTAATGGCTAATTTAGGCTTTGAAAGAGCTTGGAAGCAAATCGGTGGCAAATTTACCCGTACCGCAGTTGGAGATCGTCACGTACAGGCAGAAATGCTGCGGAGTGGTGGTATGTTGGGTGGCGAACAATCAGGTCATATTCTTTGCCGTCACTATGGCATAACTGGAGATGGTTTGTTAACAGCCCTACATATAGCAGCTTTAGTGCATCAAGCAGATGTGCCTTTATCTGAAATGGTAAGCCAAAGCTTTGTAACTTATCCCCAGCTGTTGCAAAACGTGCGCGTAGAAGATAGAGAAAAGCGCGTAGGCTGGAAAGAATGTCAGCCCGTACAGCAAGCAATTTCTCATGCCCAAGCAGCAATGGGTGATGCTGGTAGGGTATTAGTTCGTGCTTCCGGTACCGAACCCGTAATTCGAGTCATGGTAGAAGCTGAATCTGCCGAACTTGCTAACCATTGGACAAAAGAATTGGTTAATGTAGTACAGCAAAATTTGGCAGCATAAAAAGTTTGTGCGATTTAGATTGGAAAATTTTGGCTCTGTGATAGTTAGTTGAAGGTTGGACAGTTATATTGGTTGTCAACTATCAACTAACTACATTCCGAAGATGATGTATAAAATATTAGTTGTTATCTACGCGCCTAGTATTTACTAAACGTCTTTAATTTACCAATCTAAAATCTCACATTTAATATGCTCAAATCCAAGGGTAAAAAAAATAAAAGTTTAAAAAATAAAAATAAAAAAAATAAGAACAAAAAAAAGCAGTCCAAAAAAGAGCAGCCTACTCTGACTATTAAAGAAAGGCTAGCACAGAAACGTAAGGCTACTAGAGCGCGTAAAGAGCTTACTGACCTACTCTCCAAGTCTGGGGGAGTAGGTCTTGTACTCGGAATTGCGGCATTTTTTGTTGCGGGAATTAAATTAGCCGTTCCGGCGGTTGCTGGGGTGATAGTAATGGCGCTGTCCTATAAATATCCCCGTCAAGCTTTATTTGGATTTATTTTCTACGTACCATTTGCCGGTACGGTTACTTATTTGCTGGGTGGAAACGCGATACTTCAATTAGCAAAAGATGGCTTTTATGTTCCAGCAGTTATTGCACTGTGGCAGAAATGCCGTCAGCAGAACTTACCTTTTATTATCCCCAAAGGTATCACAAAACCATTATTTATTTTATTAGGCTTGTGTATTTGTACGCTGTTGTTTGTAAATGGAATGCAACAGTTTAACCCACCGCCACCACCGCTGTTTAAAACACCGCCGAAGTCAATGCCTCTGGGTATGGGAATTTTGGGACTAAAAGTATTTATGGGTTACATACCCTTAATTACCTGTGCATATTATTTAATTCGCAACAAAAAAGATTTTTTGTTTATAACAAGAATGCAAGTGAGTTTGATATTAATCTGCTGCTTGCTGGGGGTAGTTCAGTATGCATTATTAGTTGTCGGTATTTGTCCGGGGACTCGTGGGGCTTTAGGGGCGGATTTATTCAAAGCAACCTTATCAGCACGATGCTTTATTGGTGGTGCATTGGTTTTCAGTCCCAGTCAAGGGATGATTCGGCTGCCGGGTACCTTTGTAGCGCCTTGGCAATGGGCATGGTTTTTGATTGCCAGTACCTTTTTTACTTTTGGTACTGGGTTTAGCGATCCTTCTGCTAAGTGGAGGATAGTTGGTTTGCTTTCTTTGGTTTCAGTATTTGTAAATGCTGTTATTTCTGGACAAAGAATTGCTTTGGCATTAGTACCTGCTTGCCTAGTGTTGTTGTTATTACTTACAGGTCAGTTTGCCAATCTCAAACGATTCGTTCCTATTTTTGGGGGATTAATTTTAGTTTTGACTATTGCGATCGCGAGTAATCCATTAGTTGTTCAAGAAAGACTCGATAGCTTCGTCAGCCGTTGGAATGCTTCGCCGCCTTACGAATTTATTACCCAGCAGTTTGAAGAAGTTTCTCACAGTACCAAAAGCCCACTCGGAAATGGTTTAGGGAAAGCTACCAACTCGGCGAGGATAATGGGACCAACTAGATTAGTAGAAACATACTACCCCAAAGTAATGTTTGAAGTAGGGATTTTGGGAGTTTTTGGATTTTTAGGATTAGCCACTACCCTAACAATTACTGCCTTTCTAACTTACCGTAAAGTAAAAAACCGTAATTTCCGTGGTTACGGAGCGGCTTTATGGGTGTTTATATTGTTTATAAGTTACAACACTTATTACTATCCTTTAGATGTTGACCCTGTTGCTGTCTATTACTGGTTTTTCGCAGGGGTGCTTTTCAAACTGCCAGAGATAGACAAGTTAGAAAGACTCAAAGAAGAGCAAAATCAACAGGTACAGCAAGTATCTGCTGAAGAATCTACTAAAACTAAACGCAAACGCAAGGTTGTAGAAAATCCGCTTTGAAGAGGATGGGCATGAGGCATTGAGGATTGGGGAAACAAGGAGATATTAATTACTAACTACTAACTACTAACTACTAACTACTAACTACTAACTACTAACTACTAATTTTATATGTCAGACCCTTTAATTTCAGTAATTATACCGACCTACGGACGCGAGGAAGCGTTGCGGGATAGCATCGCCGATGTGCTTAAACAAGATTATTCTAATTATGAGGTTTTGGTAGTAGACCAAACCCCCAAACATCAACCTGAAATTGAAGCTTATTTAAAAGAACAAGCAGCAGCAGGTCATATTCAATGGTATCGCTTAGATTGGGCGAGTTTACCAGGAGCGCGTAATTATGCAGTACGTCGGTCTGCCGGTGAGATAATTTTATTCATCGATGATGATGTGTTGTTAGAGCCGGGGTTTTTAGCAGCACACGCAAAAAATTATCAAAACCCAGATATAGGGGCTGTCGCGGGAAGGGTATTTGACCGGATGAAAATGGAAGATTCGGCAAAAGGTTATACTCAAGGCGATGGTAATTATACAGAAATTGAATATCTACCTCCCCAAGCAATGGACCCCGGAATTGCTTGGTATTACATAGATTTAGTACATACTACAAAGCCCCAAGAAGTTTTAACTGCCAGGGGTTGCAATATGTCTTTCCGACGTGAATTATTTACTAAATTCGGATTGCATTTTGATGAAAGATTTCGCGGTAGCGCTGTAAGAGAAGAGTCAGATTTTTGTCTGCACATTCGCAAGACGGGATATAAAATTTGGTATGACCCAGAAGCGCATTTAGTGCATTTAGGAGAAGAGACTGGCGGTTGTCACGATATCAGTACTCGCTCTACTAAGTATCAGTTTACTTTTTATCACAATCATTTCTTGCTGGGGTTAAACAACTTAAATGTCAATCAAGCTTTGCGTTTTTACGCTCGTTTGTTTGACTGTCACGTTCTGGGAAGACCTCCCTGTCATAAAAGCGGCTCTCCGATCAAAATTTTAACTCGCGGCGTTTTTTATAGTTTGGGGTTTCTAAAAGCTTTGGGAACTGTGATTCAGTCATTATGGAATGACGGTCAAGTTTATACTCAGCAAGACAAGCAAGTTGAGATTGTTGAAGCTAATTCAAGAAAACCTGTTCGAAGTTTTTGAATTTATCATCATCGTATCGTCAAAGGTTTCTCAACTACCTGGGGTTGCAAACCCCAGCCTAATAGCATAAGTCCTATAAATAGGACCCAATTGCTATAAGCTTGTGCTTTGAATGTTGTTTTTTGCAAATAGAAAAACAAAAATCAATAATTCCTTATATAAGCTAGATATCAGTTTTAAAAGAGTACGTTACCGTGGCATATCTCGTAATCACAAAATAACTTTTCCCAATTACCGATTACCGATTACCAATTCCTTTTTATTAAAATTATTCTCTAAAATTATGAAAATACTAGTAGCTAGCCATACATATATAGTAGATTTAAACTGCGAAAAATTACGCGCATTATCTAGATTGCAATCTGATATTGAAGTTACGGTAGTTGTTCCTAAAAAATGGCGACCTGGAGGAGTTCAAAACAAAATTATCGAAACAGAATATCGCGACGAAGGTAATTTTCGTATAGTGCCTGTTTCTAATTTTAGTCAAAATCATCAAGGTTTACTTACTTTTGGTAGCGATATCGTTAATTTATTATCAGAATTTCGTCCTAATGTAATTCATGTAGAGCAAGGCTCTAGAGGACTAGCTTACGCTCAAATGATTACTTTTAATGCTTTACTAGGACTTAAAGCTAAAAATGTATTTTTCACCTGGTGGAATTTACCTTATAATTTAAAATTTCCGATTTCTATATTAGAAAATTATAATCTTGATAACAGTCATGGAATTATTTCCGGCAATCAAGATGGTGCCGAAATATTGCGCGAGCGAGGATATGAGGGACCAATTAAAGTTATGCCGCAACTTGGTGTCGATGAAACTTTATTTACGCCTAAACCACAACCAGAGTTAGCAAGCAAATTAGGTATTGAAGGCAATGATTTTGTTGTTGGTTTTGTGGGACGCTTTGTACCTGAAAAAGGTATTATGACGCTTATAGATGCTTTAGTAAAGATTAAAGATAAATCTTGGAAATTCTTACTTTTAGGAAGAGGAGAATTAAAAGACGAAATATTGCAAAAAGCAGCAGATAAGGGAATTCAAGACAGAATGATATTAGTGGAAAGCGTTCCCCATAATCAAGTTGCAGATTATATAAATCTGATGAGTACTTTGATATTACCATCAGAAACAACTTATAAATTCAAAACACTAACTTCTGTAGGTTGGAAAGAACAATTCGGTCACGTAATTATTGAAGCGATGGCTTGTAAAGTGCCCGTAATTGGTTCTGACTCCGGCGAAATTCCCCACGTAATTGGCGATGCAGGATTGATATTTCCAGAAGGTAATTCCGAAGAATTAGCTAATCGTTTAGAACAGTTAATAGATAACGCTGATTTTACAGAAAATATTGCTCAAATGGGTTATGCCAAAGCAATGGCACAGTATACAAATATTGCTTTAGCAAAACAGCAATTAGAATTTTATCAGCAATTAGTTAGTAGATAGTTGTTAGTAGATAGTTGTTAGTTGTTAGTAGTGCAGATATTTTACTCGCTTGGAAAATAATAATCGGAGCATCGAATTAATTGAATAAAATTAAAAGAATAAGATTAATTGCAGAAAAATTAGGGAGCAAGATGCTCCCACTACATAATTGATGAAATCTTCAAATATCTGCACTACTAACAACTAACAACTATCTACTAACAACTATCTACTAACTAATTGCTGATAAAATTCTAATTGCTGTTTTGCTAAAGCAATATTTGTATACTGTGCCATTGCTTTGGCA
>JBCBPQ010000226.1:0-12018 GCA_039820645.1 Cyanobacteria bacterium J06633_8
ACTTTATCCTTAACAGTGGTTAGTTGTTAGTGGTTAGTTGATAGTTGATATTTGATAGTTGATAGTTGATCTCCTATCTATATCAGGACTTACCCAATTGTCATAATATCCGGCTGGTGCGTGACACTGAATAACTTATTTCTACGTTCAAAATTAATCAAAGTGTCACGTGCCCCTACGATAAAATGTGCCGGTTGCGTAAGTCCTATATATAACCACTAACCACTAACTACTAACAACTAACCACTAACAACTAACCACTAACAACTAACCACTGTTAAGGATAAAGTCCTCTATCATTTAATGCTTGGGCTACTCTTCCTACGCCCAATACGTAAGCTGCTAATCTAGGAGAAATTTTTCGGGTTTGGGATTGCTGGATAACTTTACGATATGCTTGCACCATCAAACTTTCCATTTCATCGTTGACTTTTTGCTCATCCCAAAATAAGTAAGAAAGTCCTTGAACCCATTCGAGATAACTAACCACAACTCCACCGGCGTTACTTAAAATATCTGGTAATACGGTTACACCACGCCCTTCTAATGATAAGTTGGCTTCGAGGGTTACTGGCCCATTTGCAGCTTCGACAATTAGATTTGCTTGGATTTGATTGACATTCTCTTTGGTAATTTGATTTTCTAAAGCTGCGGGAATTAACACATCACAATCTAATGTTAGTAACTCTGCATTACTGATTGGTTTTGCTTGAGGATATCCCGAAATTTTTCGATTATTGTCTTTTTGATAAGCAATTAATTCCTGAATATCTAAACCATTCTCCGCAAATACACCACCAGAACCTGTAGATACAGCAATAATTTTTGCACCTGCTTGATGTAGCAATTCAGCCGCAGCACCACCGACGTTTCCAAAACCTTGGATGGCTATTCGTATTCCTTCCAAAGACTTACCTTTATCTGCTAATGCTTCGCGGACAATAATCATTACACCACGTCCGGTTGCCATTTCTCTTCCTAAGGAACCACCGATGGAGAGCGGTTTCCCGGTGACGACTCCAGGTACTGCATGACCAATATTTACTGAATAAGTATCCATCATCCAAGCCATTTCGCGGGCTGATGTGCCCATGTCTGGTGCGGGTATATCTACTGATGGACCAATGTCTTTAATTAACTCGCTAATATAACGTCGAGAAATACGCTCTAATTCCCTAACGCTGTAAGTTTTGGGATTTATTGCAATCCCTCCTTTACCACCACCATAAGGAATTCCCAACAACGCACATTTCCAAGTCATTAACATTGCTAAAGCCGAAACTTCCCGCAATGTCACAGCTGGGTGGAAACGAATACCACCTTTATAAGGACCTAAAATATCACAATGCTGGACTCGATGTCCTGCTAATACTTGGATTTCACCGTTATCTCGTTGTACTGGAATCGAAACTGTAACTACCTTACGCGGGTTACTCAGTATTGCTAATATACCTCGATCTAAGTTTAATTCTTTCGCTGCTGCGTCTAAATAGCTACAGGCTTGATCGAAGGGGCAAATATGAGCAGGGCTGGGATTCTCTGTTGAAAGTGGAGATGTTATATCCATAAAATGTAAAAATTAAAATATCCCTTGTTATTCCTATAGATGTAGACGTGATTTATCGCGTCTCTACAAGGTTTAACCTAACCTAATTTTTGAAAACTCTTGGTAATTCTGTAAATTTCGTTACATTTTTTGGTTAAAAATAAGAATTAAGCATCTGATATCTAAAATCGAATGACAACTATTAACCCCGAAAAACTTCCCGTACCTCCTGGAAACTTAGGTTTACCACTTATTGGTGAAACTATCAGCTTTTTTCGCGATGCAGATTTTACAGAAAAACGATATCAAAAGTACGGTTCGATATTTAAAACTAGTATTTTTGGTAATCCCACAATAATTATGATTGGTTCGGAAGCTAACCGGTTTCTATTTACTAATGATAATAAATACTTTTCTAATCAATGGCCTCCTAGTACTAGAATTTTACTAGGTCCTGCTTCTGTTTCAGTTCAACGAGGAAGTATTCATCAAAAGCGGCGCAAGATTTTATCGCAAGCTTTTCAACCAAGAGCTTTGAGTGAATATACTTCCACAATGGAAGAAATTCTTCAAAGTTATTTTGAACAATGGGAAAAGATGGGTACTTTGACTTGGTATCCAGAAATTAGAAAATATACTTTTGATGTAGCTTGTAAATTACTTGTAGGTACGGATGTAGCTGATAATAATAATTTTGTAGAACTTTTTGAAGCATGGGTGGGAGGTTTATTCACCCTTCCTCTAAATTTACCTTGGACTAATTTTGGTAAAGCCTTACGCTGTCGCAAATTATTACTCGAACAAATTGAAGAAATAGTATTACAGCGTCAACAGCAACCCGCTTCTAATAAAGATGCTTTAGGGATGCTATTACAAGCTACAGATGACGACGGTAATAGTTTAAGTGTAGAAGAAATTAAAGACCAAGTATTGACTTTACTATTCGCAGGGCATGAAACTTTAACATCGGCAATCGCCTCGATGTGTCTCTTACTAGCACAGCATCCGGATGTTCTGGCAAAAGTAAGAGCCGAACAGCAGCAACTTGGATTTTCGCAACCCTTAACTACAGAAAATCTCAAGCAAATGACTTATTTAGACCAAGTTATCAAGGAAGTCTTACGTTTAATTCCTCCGGTTGGTGGTGGTTTTCGACAGGTAATCGAACCTTGTGAATTTAACGGCTACTCGATTCCCAAAGGTTGGTCTGTGTTATATAACGTGCCTAAAACAAATCAAGATAGCAGCGTATATACTGAGCCATCAGAATTCGATCCAGAGCGTTTTGCACCTTCTCGGGCTGAAGATAAATCCAAACCTTTTGCTCACATTCCATTTGGTGGCGGGGTGCGCGAATGTATCGGTAAGGAGTTTGCTAAGTTAGAAATGAAACTTTTTGCAGCGCTTTTAGTTCGAGAATATGAATGGGAACTTTTACCAGGGCAAAATTTAAATATAATACCAGCCCCTACACCTTATCCTAAAGATAAGTTGAAAGTTGAATTTAGGAAAATAGAAAATAGAAAATAGAGTATTTATTAAAAAAAGGATTTACGCTGATTTCTTCCCGTGTTTGTTCTTAATTAATTAGCCAGTAAATCTAAATTGATTCCCCTACAAAATCTATTTAATGTACAGCTGTTCTTGTTACTTCAGCATCAATTGGCTTCATCATAAACAACCGCACCATATGTCCGAAAATTGAAAGGAAAGCAGGTGCTTTTTGCAATAATTTGACGATGCTTGGACGATTGCTATTACTAATCTCCGTTAACCGGAAATTACTATCGGAACATTCTTCCAATCTCCGGAAAAATTCTGGATGCTTGGTATTCAAAATTTCTGGAAATGCTCTTGCGGATGTTTCGTTAGTTTTTTCAATTACCTGTTTGTTGTATTCCCGAGCATCTATACCCAGAGATTTATAGAAGTTTTCTCGTTCAAATACCGTCAGGGTATGAGTGACGAATACAGTTAACAAAAAGAAACGCACCCACAAACGGGCTTTCCAATTATTGAAAAGTTTGGGTTGCGATCGCAACAGCGCTTTGAAGAAATCTCCATGTCTGTTCTCATCCTGACACCAACTTTCAAAATAACGAAATAGTGGATAAAATTGATTTTCTGGGTTTGTTTCTAAGTGACGAAACATAATAATATAACGCCAATAACCAATTTTCTCAGACAGGTAAACCGTGTAAATAATCCACTCTGGGGGAAAGAATGTATATGTACGACTTTTGGTTAAATAACCTAAATCTAAAGAAAGATTGAAATCCGCCATTGCTTTATTTAAAAATCCTGCATGACGTGCTTCATCTCTCGCCATACAGTTAAAAGCATCCGCTAACATGGGATTGCGGTTTTTGAGTTTGCGCGATAATTCTTTAAATAGCAAGAATCCTGAAAACTCAGAAGTACAAGAGCGCTCTAAAAAATCAATGAATGCTTCGCGTTTTTCACCATCAATACTATCCCAAGTCTGCTTAAATTCCTCATCGCGCACGAAGTGATGGCGGTTATAGTCGGCTTTCAACTCGTCTACAATCGCCCCTAACTCCTTCTCATGCGCCGAAATATCCATCAATGCCACACCATCAAAATCTGTAGTGTAAAACCGAGGAGTTAACAGTGTTTCCTGTACTGGCGCTTTAACACCTTCTTTAACCAGATCTGGCTGTGGGCTTGGAAGAGACTTTGCCATGAGAATTCTTTTATTTATCCACTTTCAGCTATATATCCATTAATAATTGCAATTTTTCATCTCAGTCAAAAATATTTAAATTGATTTACAAAAACAATCGCCTATCTAGCTCTCTTTTGAGTCATCTTTATTTATTGAGAATATAGTGCAATAATAATATGTATAAATATTATCAATTGTAATTCATAGCGCTCATCCTGTTATCTGCCTGCTTTTTATGTATTATTACGCAATAATGAAAATATGTGTTTTTTTATATACACAAATTACCAAATAAGTCTTAAGGTAGATGATTGCACAAATCCTATTAAGCTAATTTGTTGCGATCGGGACGACTAAGGTTAATAAAAGGTTAATTTAATGTTAAAAAAGTTGATTGTGGAGTAGCTATGGAAGAATCAGATAAAGCAAATAAAGAGAATTTTCTTTACCCTATAAGTCGTTATTACGGTCAATTAAAGCCAGAAAATTTAGTATTTAACGCAAATTTGCAGGAATTTGCCCAAAAAGTTGGCTATATTGTCAATTTGCAAACTTCGGGCAAAATTACTTCTGAAGAGGCTTATAGACAAGTCAAAGCTCTATGGAAAAAATTGAAACATAGTAAGAAGGAACTGGGAATTCATGACGAACCTTCTAATGAAAGCTAAAGCAACAAAAATAAAGTTTTCCAGTATACTTTAGCAACAAAAACCGTAATAATCAGGACTTAGTTAATAGCTCAAACTCTTTAGAAGTTAAAGACACCATAATATTTTCCGACTCTATACGGACAATCCAGCGCTTACTAACTTCTTCATCCGACAATATTTCTTTAGCGTAAATAAAACCTACTTTCCCTGCTATGTAAGACGGGCGTAAAATTATAACTTTATCTCCGACTCTTATTCCTTGTGAGTTACCCAATTGCACCACCATATAATATAATTTTCATCTCCAAAAATATTAGTATAAAATTACATAAGCAATAACCGATGTATCTATTAACTTAGAATTAACTTAAGAATTATATTAGCGCTTTTCAAACATTTGTGATAAACATCATATATAGTAATTGCTTATCGAAGTCGAAATAAAAATCATTAAGGCTGAAGTTGTAAACTAGGTTATATAAATATATTCTCAATAAGTACATATTAATTATTTACAAAAAAATAAAACAGCGCAAATTTTCAGATTTGTCATAAGATATGAAGAAATGTTTTTAGTTATATAGCGATACAAAAAATAAAAAGTGCTGCAAGTATTGTAGAAATAGTAGTAACTTTAAATGGCTATTGCCCCTCGATGCTCGTTTCAGCGTTCGCGTATTTGTTTTAATCGGAACCGAGGGGAAATATTCAAACTGCGTAAATCCTGACAGAAGATAGCGTTTCACTAGTGCAGGATTAGAAATGATTAACAATCTAGCGATAAAACTTCGTTCGGGAACTGAACAATCTCATGCCGCAACGGAACAAATCGGTTTTATGAAGTGTTTTGTAAAAGGGCTTGTTGATAGAAATTGCTTTGCAAAATTTTTGAGTAACCTATATTTTGTTTACAGCGAACTTGAAGCAGCACTGGAAAATAATAAAAATCACTCTTGTGTGGGTATTATTTATTTTCCCGAACTAAATCGTAAAGCCAATTTAGAAAAAGATTTACAGTTTTATTATGGTTCAGATTGGCAAAATCAACTTCAACTGTTAAATGCGGCTCATAACTACATTCTCCGCATTCGTGAAGTATCGCAAAAACAGCCAGAATTATTGATAGCACATGCCTACACTCGCTACATGGGTGACTTATCCGGCGGACAAATGCTGCAAAAAGTAGTTCAAACAACCTTGAATTTAGAAGGTTATCAAGGCACATCTTTTTATAACTTCGAGCAAATACCCGACAAAACAGCCTTCAAAAACAAATATCGCGAAGCTCTTGATAAAGTACCTGTTGACAATACAACAGCCGAAAAAATTGTTGCTGAAGCCAATCATTCATTTTCTTTCAATATGCAGATAGCTAACGAATTGGAAGAAATCTTAATTCAATCTATTGGTGAAGAAAAGTTTCACAAATTGATTGCTAACTAAACCGCTACAGCTAATTGAGATGAGAGAGGTAATGGGTAACAGGTAATGAGATGATGTGAAAAAATCCAATTACCAATTACCAACTCCTAACAACTAACTACTATCAACTATCAACTAACTACTATCAACTAACAAAAATGGTATTCCAATTTCCTGGCGTTAAGTTTGACTTAGATATTATAAAAAAATACGATACTCCCACACCGAGATATACGAGCTATCCACCCGCTACAGAATTAAGCGAAGCCTTTACCGCCTGGGATTTTGAGTCAGCTATTTCTAGTTCAAATCATAGAAAAACTCCATTATCTTTATATTTTCACATACCTTTTTGTGAAAGTGCTTGTTATTACTGCGGTTGCAATACTGTCATCTCCGAGAAAAAAGAGATTGCTATTCCTTACGTCGAGCATTTAGTTAAAGAAATTCACCAAACAGCAAGTTTGATTGATTCCGATAGAAAAGTTGTGCAAATGCATTGGGGGGGAGGAACACCAAATTATTTAAACATACATCAGGTAAAAAAACTTTGGGGAAATATCAATCAATATTTTAATCTTGATGTTTCTTCAGAAGTATCGATTGAAATTAATCCTACATCTGTAGATAGAGACTACATTTTATTTTTGCGAGAAATTGGATTTAATCGCATTAGCTTCGGCATTCAAGATTTTAATTATCAAGTGCAGGTAGCTGTAAATAGAGTTCAACCGGAAGAAATGCTATTTAATGTAATGGGTTGGATTCGAGAAGCTGGTTTTACAAGCGTGAATGTGGACTTAATTTACGGTTTACCTTTTCAAAATTTACATGGTTTTTGGAAAACTATAAAAAAGACGATTGCATTAAACCCCGATAGAATTGCTGTATTTAACTTTGCTTATGTACCTTGGCTGAAACCGTTGCAGAAAAAGTTGCCAGTTGAAGCAATGCCCAAACCTCAAGAAAAACTAGAAATTTTTAGATTGACAATTGAAGAACTTACTGCTAATCAGTACCAGTTTATTGGCATGGATCACTTTGCAAAAGCCGACGACGAATTAGCGATTGCTAAAAGTAATGGTAGCTTAGGACGTACTTTTCAAGGTTATACAACCCATGCAGAAACAGAGTTATTTGGTTTTGGTTCGACATCGGTAAGTTTGCTTAGAGATGCTTACGCTCAAAATCATAAAAAACTCAAAGATTATTATCAAGCAGTTGAAGCAGGGAGTTTACCAATTGCTAAAGGATTTCAATTAACTGGGGATGATATTCTGAGGAGAGATGTAATTATGTCAATTATGTCTGGAGGAATTTTACGATTTTCAGATATTGAATCAAAATATAATATTCAATTTGATCGGCATTTTTCCCAAGAATTAGAAGCATTAAAGTTAGTAGAAGCAGATGGATTAGTTAAGTTATCAACCAATCAAATCGAGGTGACGGAAATAGGTAGATTATTAGTCAGAAATATTGCAGTCATCTTTGATTCTCGCAAAACTACGCAAAAAAATAAATTCTCCCGCGCAATTTAATAATTACAGAAAAATTAGTAAGGTGCGTTACGACTTCAGTCTAACGCACCAAAATCGTTTACCTATAAAGAGTAAAATATGTTCGTAGTTGCGCTTCAGCGCCAAAAATCTTGGCGCTGCTCAAAAGAAGTATAAAATTGATTTTTACCATAACAAAAATCTTGGCGCTGCTCAAAAGAAGTATAAAATTGATTTTTACCATAACCGAAAGCCCTGTAGAGACATTATATATAACGTCTCAAAATCTGAATTCATACCCGAATTCAGCAATGCCAAAAATCTTGGCGCTGAAGCGCAACTACGAACCATATATCATAAGTAGCATTAAGATACTCCTGCTAAAAATACCTTTAACAAAATAAATTTAATCTTCTCAAAACAGAGAAATTTTCCTTTTGATTATTAAAATTAAAACTTAAGTATAAAAGATACATTTGAGTTCTAATAAACACTAAAAGATGCTGTGATTTACTTACAATTATTGTATGTGACCGAAGTTGCCTTTCTAGGATTTCTTGTGCTAAATAAAACCAAAATGACAATGTCATCGCTTCGTTTGACTGCACTTGCTTCTGGTATTACAGCTAATTTATTATGTTATTTATTACTATTATTTGCTGCTCCAATTAGTTGGGCACAACAACCTTCAAATGTTTCGGCTAATCTTTATATTTATAAATTTAATAGTATAGATGAAGACGAACGCCAAAAAGCAGTAGAATCACTACAAAAAATAGGAACACCAGCAATACCAGCTTTGTTAAAAGCCCTAGAAAATGAATATACCTGGATTCGTTCTCTAGCTGCAATAACAATAGCTAGAATCAATAAAAATACCTCGGTATTTTTACCTCCCCTAGTTAAAGCATTAAAAGACAAACAGCCATTAGTTCGTTACAGTGCTGCCCTTGCTTTGAGCTACATTGGTGGCACAAAAGCAACCTTAGCTACACCAATTCTCCTTCAAGCATTGCGAGATAATTCACCCTCAGTACGTCGTCGTGCAATTTTGGCTTTAGCTAATACAGGTAAACTTGAAACTACAATTCCAGTTTTCATTAAAGCTTTAGGAGATAAAGACGAATCTGTTCGTTATAGCGCAGCTTCAAACTTAAATAGCATTGCTTTTACTGATATTGCTAGTTTTCGTAAAATAGTTAGTCGCACTATGAATATACCGATTCTTGTTAAAGCATTGCAGGATAAACAAGAATCTGTTCGCTATGTGGCTGCGTTTACATTGAATTATATTAGTAGAACTAAAACAACTTCTGCTACACCAATCTTAATTAAAGCTCTGGAAGATGAATCACCATTAGTTCGACAACGTGCAGCTTTTGCACTATCGAATAGTAAGAAAAATGATTTAACTGTATCAGCTTTAATAAAGGCTTTGAAAGATAGCAATGATTCAGTTCGTAATAGTGCCCGATATGCTTTGAATCGTATCGGAGTAAAAGCCATTCCCAATTTAATTGCAGCACTACAAACAGAAGAAGTTTCTGTACGTAGCGATGTGATTGAGATTTTAGGAGAAATAGGTCAAAAAGCAAGTTCTGCAATTCCATTTCTGATTGAAGAATCTCAAGATAAAGACATTAATATTCGAGCGAAAGCTATTTATGCTTTAGGTAGAATTGGAAGCACAAATCAAGTTGTTTTTCCTACTATTATTGCAGCATTAAGAGATGAAAACGAAATAGTTCGCGCAAATGCTGTTAAAGCTATGGGTGGTATTGCTCCAAAGGCAAAAAATGCTGTTATTACCTTGAAAATTTTATTGGAAGATGAAAGCAAGACAGTTCGTTTAAGTGCTGCTGAAGCTTTAGGTAAATTTCCTTCTAAGGCTAAAAGTATTGTTCCAGAATATATTGCTAGCTTAGGAGCAAAAGAAGCATCAGTTAGAGCAGAATCGGCTGAGTTACTTGGTTTTATAGGAGAATCCGCAAAAGAAAGTACCCCAGCACTAACAAAAGCCATTTGGGATAAAGAAGCAGATGTACGCTTAAATGCAGTTGAAGCCTTAGGAAGAATAGGAGTACATGCTCGCTCAAGTTTACCTGAATTAATTGCAGCTTTGCAGGATACAGACAGTTTAGTGGCAAATCAAGCTGGTGTTGCCATAGATAACATAGCTATTAGCTGCCAAGAAAATGTCAGAGAATTATCGGATTCCGACTTAAACCAAGTTATATCGCAATTCCAAACTGCTCAAAAAATCTTCGGAGATTTTGAAGATACTCAAAATTTAACTCTTGCAATTCAATCACTAAAAGCAGAAATAATTTTGCGTCGGTTGGATGGATAAAAGGTTCGTAGTTGCGCTTTAGCGCTTCTTATCCGGAGCGCTAAAGCGCAACTACAAGCCTTTTATATAAGTATTCATCTGAATTTGATATTGCACAAAACAACCCGGTTTTTTCAAAAAACCGGGTTTCTCAATATTACAATTCAACTACAAATCAACAAACACATCATTAACAAAATTCCCATGCAATCCATAGGGGATATGATGCTTAAGATGTAACTTTGCAATTACTCCCTTATTCAAATCTTTAGCATCTAAAATAACTACGTCAGAGCGATGATGATTTGAATCATAAATTAAACCCAACAACCAACCATCATCTTCATCGCCATGACGATTTCGTGGCACAAAATTCGGCTCGCTAGCAAAACCATTAGGTGCAGCACTCCAAACTTGCTTTTCACCGGTTTGTAAATCAACTTTTTCAAATGCCTGTAATGGTGCATTACCGCTCATACCATGAGTCGCACCCATGTATAAATAACGATATTCACGTCCAACTTTCTCTGGATGTACGCAAGGAAATTCACAGCAACGGTTTTCAATTAATTCTCGGCTAACTGTATTATCTTTAAGATTAAGATGAAATCGCCAGAGTTGTCCAGGTTTTAAAGCATCAAAATCAGTTTCTCGGAAATCGCTTTCGGGTTCGACTTCTGGTAAAGATTCGTAGCAAATCGAATCAATAACTATTTGATCACCCTTTTCAAAAGCATTACTGTGATGAAAGACAAAACCAGATTGCGTTTCCAAAATTTGCACTTTCTCCTGAATTCCACCCTTCTTAAGGGGGGTTAGGGGGGATTTTCGTGGAATCACAATTACCTTAGTAGGTTGATTTCCTTGAAACTTAATACATTCTCCAGCACCGCGCATTCCTAAAACAAAAGGAATGGGATTAAAAGATACGGGATTTTGAAAGAATATGCAGTAGTTAGGAGTAATCGCAAAATCGTGAATAAAAGCAAAACCTGGAACACTATGAGCGGTTTTACGGACAATTTTACCAGCAGTATTTAATTCAAAAATAGTAATAGTTGTAGATAATCCCGGCTTGATAGAAAAATTTACCAAACAAGGTTCGCCATTATCTTGTTCGCAACTAGGATCGAAACGTGGATGAGCGGCAAAAGCTTCCCCTTCAGATAAAACCTTATCAAAATATTCTTTACCTAAAGTTTCTAAAGTTTGAGGATCGAGTTTATGAGGTTCTGCTGCTTCCCATAATGCTAACAGCTTACCACCCCAATAAATAATATTAGTGTTAGCAATATTTTTTAAATTAAAATCAAACGCATTCGCTAACCAACCACCGGGTTTCTGAGTTCCAAATACACCACGATAAAGAATTTTTCCGGCTTTTTGCTCTTCTAAATAAGCCTTAGTCCGAATAAAACGATTACGAAAATGAGCGCGTCCGTTAGTAAAACTAATTCTACTAATCATCCCATCACCATCAAAAGGATGATGAATATTTTGTCCGTTAATATCCAACAAACCCGGACCATTTCTAAACAGCGTACCGTTTAATTCTGCCGGAATTTCTCCCTCAATATCATCAATCCAATAATCGGATTCATCTTTTAAAGATTCATATCCACCCTGCCAACTTTCACGACTATAAGATTTTTCCGCAACAGTTGAACCTATTTCATCAATTTGAAAATTCTGCATTTCTATCAATTGTTAGTTGTTAGTTGTTAGTTGTTAGTTGTTAGTTATTAGTTGTTAGTTGTTAGTTGTTAGTTGTTAGTGATTAGTTGTTAGGAATTAGTTGTTAGGAATTAGGAGTAGCAAGTAAAAACCTGTTTATTCCCTACTCGCTACTAGTAGAACACGGCACTCGCTACTAGTACAACAGGTTG
>JBCBPQ010000227.1:0-11986 GCA_039820645.1 Cyanobacteria bacterium J06633_8
AAAACAGGTTACAACTTTCTGACTCAAGTACCCGAATCTATTCAGCAAGTAATTGAAAGTAAAGTTGATAGAAAGTAATTGGGCATTGGGCATGGGGCATGGGGCATTGGTAATTATTTACTGCTCACTGTTAACTGTTAACTGTTAACTGATAACTGTTAACTGTTAACTGTTCAAATTTACTAATGATTTAACATTACTTTTTCTTGGCTTTCCAAGTTCCACCATAAACATAAAACGGGTTGTTTTGACTAACTGTTTGCCAACATTGGGGGCATACAAAAACCCAATCGCCACCTTCAAGGTATTTTACTCGGTACAAAACTGCTCCAATTTGATTGCATAGAAAGCAATATTTAATACGTAACCGACGCGCCATTTATTCATCCTTAATATCAAGTTCAGCTAATTACTTACGATACAAGTAGGTGAGCCTAATTAAACATAACTGTGTTTTTTGACACTCCCCATAAATGGAAGGGGATTCTAGTTTCACTGACGTTTCTTGCTTTATAAATAGAATTTAGGGACTTGTGCCCTATGATTTCCGGTCATTGCGAGGAGGCAGGACGAAGTAATCCCAAGCATTTCGAGCTTTTTACTCTTCGTTACATATAGCAAGTGGTTCATCTGAGATGATATGATTTTAAACAAAAAATAATCGATGTAGTAAAACCACATCGATATATAGATAAAAAAGAAATTATTGAAACAAACTTCAAATATTCATGCAAAAGCAGAAGCTTGAGGTTTTGCAAAAATCATTCTACCAGCAGAAGTCTGCAATGAACTGGTAACGATAACTCGCACTTCACCACCAACAAAATGACTTCCTTCTTCAACCACTACCATCGTACCGTCATCTAAATAGCCGATACCTTGGCTGGGTTCTTTACCTTCTTTGAGGATTTTCAAATCTATGTTGTCCCCTGGTAAATAATTCGGACGCACGGCATTTACCAAATCGTTAACATTCAATACTGGTACTTTCTGCACGCTAGCAACTTTCGATAAATTGTAATCGTTAGTTAATAGAGTGGCGCTGATTTCCTGAGCAAATCTGACTAGCTTAGCATCTACTGTGGCAATCTCCTCGTAATCAAGGGAGTTGATGACAATGCGTTCGGGATAAGATTTCTTAATGCGGTTAAGAATCTCTAATCCTCTTCTTCCCCTGACTCGCTTTTGGTCTTTGCTTGCATCAGCGACTTGCTGTAATTCTAACAGAATAAATTGCGGTACAATCATTTGCCCTTCTAAGAAACCAGTGTCTAGAAGGGTTTCAATACGTCCATCGATAATGCAACTAGTATCTAAAACTTTGGTAGTAGCAGGCTTCAGCGTCCCTTCCGCTACCATTGTCTCCACTGTATTGGGGTTAATTAATCGTAACAAACCGCGTCCGTGAGTATCCGCTAGATTCATACCAGTATATGCCAGGGTGATACTGCCCATAACGGCGACTAATGGCTTGATGAAGCTAAAATCTTCGGGGATCGGTAGTAAGAATAAGGGCGCTAACATTAAATTAGCTATCAATAATCCAATTACTAAACCAATTGAACGTGTGAGAATAACTTCTAGAGGCATGTCTCGGACTTGCGCTTCTAAACGGCGATATCCGGTTTGGACTCGCAGCCCGATGGCACCACCGATAATGGCAGTAAAGGCAGCAAATACTAAGCGCAAGGCATCTAGATTGCTTACACTACTTAGGGTACCTTCAGGTAGCAAATCGGGTGCGTAGTAACCTATCCCTGTTGCTGCTAGGACGAATGAGAAAATTATAATAGCGTCAAACATGATTGTGTTGTTTTCCTGCAACTGCATTACCTGATGTAATCAAGTAATTTTGTATGTAATCGGGTTAAAAATCTTAAAATTATTTGCAGTTAACCTACAGGCTAAAGCTAAAGCATCTGCAAATATTATAACCAAATATTCTCAGCTTTTTTATTCTGTTGATATTGTTGTAAAACCATACAAAAATGTATATTTCTCATTAATTTTTTACTATTTCTAATTCATTTGTAATTTAAATTAAATTGTTTCTCATAATGCCCGATAATCTAGCTAATTCAATGACTTCCACCCTTCCTAGTGCAGCCTATATACATATCCCTTTTTGTAGGCGACGCTGCTTTTATTGTGATTTTCCCATATATGTGGTAGGAAACACAATCAGAGGTGAAAAATCCGGTGCTATTTCTCAATATGTTGAAGTTTTATGTCAAGAAATTGTCACTATAGAAGCCGAAGGTAAACCTTTACAAACAATTTTTTTTGGTGGTGGTACTCCTTCATTACTTTCTACACAACAATTACAAAGAATATTAGAAGTTTTACAGAGGAAATTTGGTATTGACAAATTTGCAGAAATTTCTATGGAAATCGATCCCGGTACTTTTGACTTGTACCATTTGCAAGGATACATAAATGCAGGTGTAAATCGTTTTAGTTTAGGAGTACAGGCTTTCCAAGAAAAATTGTTGCAATCTTGCGGACGCTATCACAACGTTTCAGACATTTTTTCTGCTGTGGATTTGATTCATCAAGCCGGGATCGCCAACTTTAGTATAGATTTAATCTCTGGTTTACCCTATCAAACTGAATTAATATGGCAAGAATCTTTAGAGCAAGCAATCAAAATCGCAAGCGCGCATATATCTATATATGACCTCACAATCGAAGCCGGTACTGTTTTTGGGCGTTACTATAAACCAGGCGATCGCCCTTTACCAACGGATGATACAACTGCTAACATGTACCGAATAGCACACGAAATTCTCAGTGGGGCAGGTTACGAACATTATGAAATTTCTAACTATGCCAAACCAGGATATCAATGTCGTCATAATCGAGTTTACTGGCAAAATAATTCTTATTACGGTTTTGGCATGGGAGCGGCAAGTTTCTATGAAGGAAAACGATTTAGCCGTCCTCGCAAAACCAAAGAATATTATGCTTGGGTAAATGATGGAAGTATAATTGATTGCGAACTCACCACTTCCCATGAAGCTTTGTTAGAAACCTTAATGTTAGGGTTGCGTTTGGCTGAAGGGGTAAGTTTGCAAATATTAACAGAACAATTTGGTGAAACCAAAATTAAACAAGTATTACAAGTTGTGCAACCTTATTTAGATCGACATTGGGTGCAAGTCGTTGATGGAAAATTCCAGTTAAGCATTCCCGATGGTTTTTTGTTTTCTAATGTGGTATTAGCCAAGTTGTTTGAAAAACTTTAATATTTGGTATTGGTTAATAGGTAATAGGTAATTGGCGATAATAATTATATAGTTGTGTTCGTTAAAGCTTGATATAAAGTTCATTCATCAATAAAACTAGATGTTGGTTCGTAAATCTAAAATATAAAAAGATGGAAGCCTTAGTAAGAAATCTTATCGGTATCGCAATAAGTACCTGTCAACTATTAGCCCTTTTCGTAATTTCTATAGGACTAATTAAAGGTTTAATTATATTTTTACAAAATGCCTTATCTTTTTCAAACTCAGCTAAAATGTTCCAAGAAAGCCGGTTACAAATGGGCTACTCATTTTCTTTGGGATTAAACTTTTTGGTAGGAGGAAGCATTCTTAGAACTACTATAACTCCTAACTGGGAAGATATAGGAAGGTTAGCTGTAATTATAGTTATTCGCACAGTCTTGAATTATTTATTGCTGCAAAATATACATAAACCAGTGCGAAAAGATAATTTATCGGAATCGGATTATTATGTGAATGCAAATAATAAATCTTTACATGAGAATATGAAAGATAAAATTAGTTCATTGAGGGAGTAAGTAAGTCAGCGTGAAAAAATATTTCTATGTTAAGAAAAGTAAATTAAACTCAAACTCTTGTACCTATTGCCTATTGCCTTTTCGAGGGCTAAATTTTCTGTACCGACCTACTTAGGGATTAGGGAGTAGTGAGTAGAAGGAGAGGGGAAAAGAAGAATAACTAAGTCAGAACTTAGGCAAGTGTCACAAGACTCGGTTGGTGCGTGACACCACAAGCCTTATTGTTACCTTGAAAATTAGTCGAAGTGTCACAGCACCCTACAAAAAAATATGCCAGTTGCGTAAGCTCTCATAAATGTTAACTGTTAACTGTTAACTGATAACTGATAACTGCTTAAGGTACAATCAATACCGGACAAGGAGAAAGATTAATCACCCGGTTAGTAATGCTATCGTGAGAACCTTCATCGGTTAACCCCAATCCACGGCAGCCCATAACGATTAAACTGGCTTGAATCTCATCAGCCACATCACAAATCACAAAAGCGGGTTTACCTTGTTTTTCAAGAATTGAGGCTTCTATTCCCTGGCTAGAAAAGAAAGCTTTACCATCTTTAAGTAATTGTTCAACCTTTTGTGGCGATTTCATAGCATCATCGTCATTCGATTCTGAAACTTCAGATTCCTCCACCACGCTCAGCAATATCAAGCTGCTTTGATGAATCTGTACTAACTGAGCCACAACCTCCGCAGCATCCCGTGCTTCGCGACTTTGATCTACTGGAAAAAGAATTGTTTTGAACATCGGATTCCCCTGTGACACCGAAACTCTGTAAAATCTTGATAGTTCTATTTCAAAACAATAACAAAAAGGCGATCGGGAGAGCTTAATTATGGCAAAAAAAACTTTAGCAAACTTGTCTCAAAGTGACTTACAAGGTAAACGCGCTTTAGTAAGGGCTGATTTCAACGTGCCTTTGGATGATGCAGGTAACATAACAGACGACACCCGCATCCGTGCAGCTTTACCCACAATTCAAGACTTAATTAGCAAAGAAGCCAAAGTTATTTTAACCAGTCATTTCGGAAGACCAAAAGGTGAAGTTAAAGAAAAATTACGTTTAACTCCAGTTGCAAAACGCCTGTCCGAATTACTGGGCAAAGAAGTCGTTAAATGCGATGACTGTATTGGTGATGAAGTTACCAATAAAGTCGGGGCGCTACAAAATGGAGACGTGCTGTTATTAGAAAACGTGCGTTTCTACAGCGAAGAAGAAAAAAATGACCCCGAATTTGCAAAAAAATTAGCTTCTAATGCCGATTTATATGTAAATGATGCTTTTGGTACCGCACACCGCGCTCATGCTTCCACCGAAGGTGTAACTCGCTATCTCAGCCCTTCCATTGCTGGATATTTAATTGAGAAGGAATTACAGTATTTACAAAATGCTATCGAAAATCCCCAGCGTCCTTTAGCTGCAATTATTGGTGGTTCTAAAGTTTCCAGCAAAATCGGCGTAATTGAAACTTTACTTGACAAATGCGACAAATTAATAATTGGTGGTGGAATGATTTTCACATTCTACAAAGCCCGTGGTTTGAATGTTGGTAAGTCTTTGGTAGAAGAAGACAAATTAGAATTAGCAAAGACTTTGGAAGCTAAAGCTAAAGAAAAAGGTGTTGAGCTATTGTTACCTACCGATGTAGTTGTAGCAGATAACTTTGCAGCTGATGCTAATTCTCAAACTGTCAGCATCGAAAATATTCCCGATGGTTGGATGGGTTTAGATATTGGTCCCGATTCCGTTAAAATTTTCCAAGAAGCCCTTGGCAGCTGCAAATCAGTGATTTGGAACGGTCCTATGGGTGTATTTGAATTCGATAAATTCGCTGTTGGTACCGAAGCAATTGCTCGGACTTTAGCAGAATTGAGCAAGACTGGTGCTACTACAATTATCGGTGGTGGTGACTCCGTTGCAGCCGTAGAAAAAGTTGGTTTAGCCGACCAAATGAGCCATATTTCTACTGGTGGTGGTGCTAGTTTAGAACTACTTGAAGGCAAGACTCTGCCAGGTATTGCAGCATTGAATGATGCTTAATTAGTGGTTAGTGGTTAGTGGTTAGTTGTTAGTGGTTAGTTGTTAGTGGTTAGTTGTTAGTGGTTAGTTGTTAGTGGTTAGTTTTTAATTAACAATTAACAATTAACAATTAACTGTAGCTTCTAACTCTTTACCAACCACAAATCTTGTGGATTGCCTCAGTTTGGGGGAAGATGTTTTTGCTGCAAACTGAGTCACATCCTTGGGATAAATGCGGTATCTTTGCCCATCTATATAGCGCTTGTTGGTGGATTAGAATACATTTAAGACCTCACCCTCGTTCCCTCTCCTTGATAAGGAGAGGGATGTCCTCCGGACAGGGTGAGGTGTCCCAGAGTCTATTGGACTCAACGGAAAAACGCTATAATTGTAAAAATAAATGCAGCCAAAATGGTTAGAATGGGCGCAGAAAATTCAATCTATTGCTCAGAAAGGTTTACTTTATAACAAAAATCCGTATCAAATCGAAGATTATAAATTATTACGCAGTATTGCAGCCGAAATTATTTCTAGTCATACTCAAGTAGAACAAAGCGAAATATTAGATTCATTAATCAAAGAAATCGGATATCCCACACCTAAAGTTGCTGTAAGCAGTGCGGTATTTCAAGAAAATAAAATATTGTTGGTAAAACAACGTTCTGATGGATTTTGGTCTTTACCTGGTGGATTTGCAGAAGTTGGAGAATCTCCGGGAGAAGTAGCTCTTAGAGAAACTTTTGAAGAATCGGGATATCAAACTAAACCTATAAAATTATTATCTGCTTACGACAATAACAACAATAAACACGGACATACACCATTTCCCTACGGTTTATACAAGTTGTGTTTCCAATGCGAAATTATTGGTGGAAAACCAACAACAAGCATTGAAACGGAGGCAGTCGGATTTTTTGCTGAAGACAAAATTCCTCCACTATCTATTAAAAGGGTAACAACATCACAAATTACTCGATTCTTTGAACATTATCGCAATCCCAATTTACCGACGGATTTTGATTGATTCTTTTTATACAGGAAATTAACCAATGCAATCGCAATCGGGTTTTAGCAGTAGACTTTGATTAATCTACTTTAAAATAATAATTCTTTATCTCTATATAAATTTCCAGAAATATACTCTATCAAAAGTAATAGAAATAATCGAAATTGGATGAACTACTCCTTTTGATAGATAAGTTAAGTATGGAAGCCTGAGATATTTGTATACGGGTTAAAAATTAACTCAAAATCCATGAAAATAAGTTAGCATTCTTGATTATTTAAGATTGCTAAATCTTGCTATGGTTTGGTTCAGATGGCAGTAAAAATAGAATCTCAGTTGTCTAAAGGTAGTAATTCCTAGAATCATGATGAATTGATTATACTCAGTAATTAATTTAATCGTGATTTGCGGTAGTTATTATTAGGACTTACGCAATCGCAACTAAAAAATAGGGATTCCAAACTCTGAGATCCCCCCAACCCCCCTTGAAAAGTGGGGCTTTGCGTAAGTCCTAATTATTTTAGATAATTTTTATGCTGTATAACCTTTTGATGTCTATATAAGATTTACAAAATCTAAATCTCAAACTTTTCCTAAAGGTAATCGAACAAAGTTAATTTGATTCGAGAAAATATCGCTTGCTTGAAAATACAAGGAGAAACATGGACTTTACTGAATCACAAATTTTTGAAACCGATACTTTTCTTCCAGTGAATCCCTTAGAAGAATTTATTCCTGGTGAAAATAATCCCAGCTTTGCTTTACCCAACATTGGAGATGATGTCAACGCTGTCTCTAATGACGGGATCGCTACTTCTAGTTCGATAGATATAGATGTAGACAGCGGTGATTCGATGGATTCAGATAGCCTCGATGGTAGTTACGATTCAGACGAAATTACGGGCAATGAAGCTGGTGCTGTTTTAGTAGGTGCATCGGTAACACCTTCTACATCGCCAATTCCTCAAAGTGGTGGTGGGAAATTTTATTATGTTTCTCCAAGCGGCAATGATAATAATCCTGGTTCGCAAAACCAGCCTTGGAAAAGTATTAATTATGCAGTCAGTGAAGATTCTCCTATCGCACCGGGAGATACAATTTTAGTTCAACCGGGTACCTATACAGAATTAATTAGTCTGGGTAAATCTGGTACTGATTCCCAAAGAATAACCCTCAAAGCCAACGGTGATGTAACATTGCGCGATCCTAATCCCAATAGCGGTGGTTTCCCAGAAGGAGTGATTCAATCCCCAGGGCAGAGTAATTGGGTAATTGATGGCTTCCGAATAGAGAATACATCCTGGGCTGGAATATCGCTGAGGGATGCTAAAAATATGACGGTTCAAAATAACGAAACTTATGAAACAGGAAGTTCTGGAATTATCGTTTTACCAAAAACCTTTTTTGGCGGTGGAGAAAGAGAAATCACCAGCAGTAATGTCAAGATACTCAACAATACTGTCGAGCGAGCCAACTGGAAATGGAAGGGAGTGGGAGATACAAACGGAGATCAAGAAGCATTAAGCATCTGGGGTGTTGATGGTTTTGAAGTTGCCAATAATAGGATGATAGACGGAAAGCGAGAAGGTTTAGACCTTAAAGTTGGTTCTCGCAACGGCTTGATTCACGGTAATTCCATAACCTCTCAAGCTCTGATTACCGGTACCTATGACGGTTTTAGAGGTGGTCCTGCTATCTATGTAGATGGCAATCGTGCCGATTCATTCAACTTAGATATCTATAATAATGAAGTCTTTGCCAATACCGCCGATGGAATAGTTATTGCAGATGAAGTTCCCAATGTCGGAGACGTATCTGATATCAAAATCTATAACAATGTTGTTTATGGAAATGGAAGACGGATAGAAAATGGTGGTAGAGGAGTTGCTATTCTTAATAATGTTGAAAATGTAGAGATTGTTAATAATACCTTCGCTAATAACGTTCAAGGTGTTTATGTAGACAACAGTGGCAAGGGTTACAATCCTCGAAATATTAAGATTCGCAATAATATCTTTTCTGAAAATAGTTTTCGGAATGCCTATGTACAAGATGCCAGTAACGTCACTTTAGACAATAATTTATTTGTAAATACAGAGGAATTTGCAGATAAAACCGAAGTTCTTTATGACGGAGGAACTAGAGTCGGAAATTTCAACGCTTTTGACAATGAATTAGCAGAATCAGTCAATTTTATCAATTTAGCAGGTAATAATTATCGCCTTCAATCGACTTCACCAGCAATAGATATTGGTTCTTTTTCTATTGGTGATTATGCACAACTTGATAAAGACGGCAAGCAGCGTTTAACAGCTGCTGGTGTTGATGCAGGAGCTTATGAATTTTAGCAAATATTTAGTCATGTCAGATTCGGCTAATCACTTATAAGAGAATGTTTCAGAAGTAAATAAACTAAATAAGTATACTCATGACTTATCACCGCTAACTTCTCTTCGCAACGCGCTTCTCTCTTCTTGAAGAGAGGCTTTACAATCCCCATTTCTGCATCCTCGAAGGGGTAAGGGGGTTATTTGTTCAGTGCTTATAAGTTAAAAAAAATACTATAAAATCATCCTCTAAGATGTGAGCGCTCCAGGAGGGGAAATCAAAAGTCAAAAGTCCGGCATTCAAAAGTATTAAATTTCCCTCCCAAAAAATGAAACTAGCACATCTTGATTGCTTTGGCTAAAAGCTTTGCTATATAAGGGTTATAAAATGTGCAAGTTAGGAGTTATGGCGATCGCTGTCAGCACATCTAAATATTAAATAATTGTTATGAGCTGCACTTTACTAACTTCAGTAAATTTGTGTAGCTCATTTTTTTTTAAATCGTAAATAGTATTTATTTTATAAGTAAAATTACTGAAAAAAAATAAAAACTACCTGCTTTACGTTTTAATAATAATTATATTCTTATTCTAATTTCCTTCAGTTATACAAACAAACAAAAATATAGTTAGGTTTTTTCACTTATTAAGTATAAAAGCAATATCAAAAACTATTAAAATTTCAAATTTTTCAGTATCGACAAATTTAATAATAATTAAGTACTAGCTCTGTATAAAGATATGTTTTCAGTGGTTAAGATGGCTTTAGCAACCTGTTTAATCTGCCATGCTATATTTTTTTAATTTTGTTTAAACAAAAAAAAGATTCAACTTTAATATTTTTTTCACTGACTGTTGTTCTTCAAATTGATTGAAACAAATCATAAAACATCATCAAATATGGCAATTTATATAAATTGAATTGCCATCAATTTTTTCTAATGAATAAATCCATTCAAATCATCTAACGGAGTTAGTAAAATGAACGATAATAATTCTGGTTTAGAATTTTCTAATTCAAAGGACTATAATCACTCAACAACAGAAGAAATAACATTTTCACTTGAGGAGTTATTAGTGGGTCACAATCGTGTTAATGATGGACATGATGACGAGGACTATCATAATTTCGCTGGAGCTAATAACACTTCAAGTACTAATGAAAGCTCTGTAACTTCTGCAACTGCAAATCCTCCAACATCCACAATTAACGTTAATTACTATGGCTTTTCTGAAGAAGCTAAAAATGCTTTTGAATACGCAGTAAATATCTGGGAAGGATGGATAAAATCTGATGTTCCGATTGAAGTTGATGCTTATTGGCAAGATTTAAGTTCATACGGTTCCGGTATTCTCGGTGCGGCTTCACCTAATGGCTTTAGAAGCAATTTCGCGGGTGCAACTTACGATGATACTTCTTATGTAATGTCATTAGCGAATCACTTAGCTGGTAAAGATTTAAATGGTGGTAGTGCTGAAATTAAGGCTTGGTTTAACAGCGATTTCTCTAATTGGTATTTTGGCACTGATGGAAAAGCACGAGGTAAATATGATTTTTCTACCGTAGTTTTGCACGAATTAGGACATGGTTTGGGAATCACCGATTTAATTAATAGCAGCGGTACGCGTGCTAATGGAACTACAATTTTTGATAAATTTATAGTCAACGGTGATAATGAAAGTCTTAGTACATTTTATAATGATTCCTCGGAGCTTCAAAAACAATTAAGAAGCAATGACCTATTTTTTAATGGTACAAATGCAGTAGAGGCAAATGGTGGCGAACAAGTTAAGTTGTATGCGCCTAGTAAATGGCAAACTGGTTCAAGTATCGCGCATCTTGACGAGCGTACATATTCCACAGGCGACCCAGATGCTTTAATGACACCTGAATTGAGATCTGGTGAAGTAATTCATAATCCTGGTGCGGTTACTTTAGCTATTTTGGAAGATTTCGGTTGGAATATTAATAAATTTGATACCAAACCAGCACCCGAAACCCGTGTTGATAACCCCTCACCAACTCCAACTCCAACACCAGAATTCGACTTTAATTCCTTAGAATCCTACGCTGAGGGACAAGATAAGCAACATACTTTAGAAGTTTCCCCAGACGGTAGTGGCTTTGAAATTACAGGTAATTCTTGGAAGAAATTAGCCATTAACTATAAAATTACCTCAGATACAATACTCGAATTTGAATACAACAGTACAAAAGAAGGAGAGATTCAAGGTATTGGTTTCGATCGCAATAATAATATTAGTGACGACGAGGATTATAAACATTTCTTCCAACTTTTAGGAACCGATGAAAAGGAAGCTGCTCATAAGTTAGAATATCAAGTGAACTCCGGCTGGAACTCTTATCAAATCCGTTTCGGAGACTATTTTACTGGTGAATTTGATTATCTTACCTTTATTAACGACCACGATAAAGGTACAAAAGATGCTCACAGTCAATATCGTAACTTAAGGTTGTACGAAGAAGGTGAACAACCACCAGCACCTGAAACTCCTGTTGACAAACCCTCACCAACACCAGAATTCGACTTTAATTCCTTAGAATCCTACGCTCAAGGACAAGATAAGAAACATACTTTAGAAGTTTTCTCTGACGGTAGTGGTTTTGAAATTACAGGTAATTCTTGGAAGAAATTAGCAATTGACTATACAATTACCTCAGATACAATACTCGAATTTGAATACAACAGTAACAAAGAAGGAGAGATTCAAGGTATTGGTTTTGAAACCAATAATCAATTAAGTGAGAGCGATTACGAGCGTTTCTTCCAACTGTTAGGAACCGATGAAAAGGAAGCTGCTCATAAGTTAG
>JBCBPQ010000228.1:0-11956 GCA_039820645.1 Cyanobacteria bacterium J06633_8
TTACGACGCTTTTATACTCTTGGTTAACAACAAATTAATTCCTGCGTCTAACCCAACCTACAAGATTTTATTTTTTTTACAAACATAATTTTTTCAGTTCGTAGGTTGGGTTGAAGGAAGAGAAACCCAACATTATCTTACAAACCAAACACAACAATTCAAATAAATTCAATTTTTAACATTTAACCAAAAAATACACTTCATTCAAAACCTGGATGTTGGGTTACGACGCTTTTACATTCTCCGTCAACCATAAATTGATTTCTGCGTCTAACCCAACCTACAAGAAAATTTTTTATAAATTAGTTTTTGCCAATCTGGCAGCTAATTTAGTGTAAACAATGATAGCATTTGCGCTTTAGTACTTATTATTACCTGTCAATCCTAACTAATCTAACAATGTCAAATTTATATTATTTGCCAATAACAATAAATATAAATGAGTATAATAATATATTCTTGGATACAGTGTCAAATAAAAATCCAGTCAAAATTATTAAACTAATTAATGAATAAAACAAATACCTTAAAATTAATCTATATTGTTAAAATCAAGCAAAAACTTATTGCTGATGATTTTAGTACCAAATAGTGGTAATAGTTTATTTGAAACATTAATTCAATTTTTATTCAATTTTTTTAGTCTTAATCGCTAATTTTTAAGGTATATAATGCCAAATTTTATGGTTTAGGGTCAAAATTATCAATTTATAACCCAGTAATTCACCCGTACCATAGCACCACTGCCATCTACCAACAATCTGGTAAAAATAATCTCTGCGTGAATCGGGAGCAAGTATGAAAAGTGATATAGCAGTAGAGAAATTACGCCGCTATAAGGAGTATGCGGAATCGGTACTTCAAAGTTTGGAGTTGGTTTCGGAAAATCCTCCACCTCAAGAGGATTGGGTACCTACAAGTATTCATGAAAACATTCAGCGTCTGCTCAAGTCTGCCCGCTCTACTGTAGAATTGGCTTCTTCTCCTGTCAAAATTGGGGTGATGGGAGAATTCAGTAGCGGTAAAACTCTGTTGATTGGTAGTTTAATGGGTTTTGCGGATGCTTTACCCGTAAGCGAAACTCCTTCAACGGGTAATGTGACTGCGATTCATTTGGTACAGCAGGCGCAGTTACAAACGACGGCAGTTAGTAAATTTAAAGTTGAGTATCTTTCCCATGAAGGGGTAAAGGAATGTTTGGGTTTTATGCTCAAGGTGGTGGAAGGTAGGGCTAAGTTAGCGGAAGTACCCGCAGCTCCTTTAGCTACTTTAAAAAGTTTATACCCTACTAGTTTTGTTGATAGCAATGGGATTTTGACTTGGTGCGAACAAGCATGGAATCAAACCCAAAGTTTGGAATTACGGGCGCTTTTACGGGAAGTGGTGGTATTCGTTCGTACTTATAGCGCTTACGGTAAAGATATCTGCGGTAGAAGTTACGAAATCGATCAAAATACTGCGAATAAGGGTTTGAGATTATCCGAACCCCCAATGAATATTTTGGAGTTGAAGTTTCGGGATTTACCTGCATCTCCTAAGCGCTGGGAAACTTTCGCACAGCCTTCTGCTAGGGATTTAAATAATAGTTTCTCGTTGATTCGACGGATAGATATTACGGTTGAAGTAGCAAAACAGATATGGGATTTATCGGGATTACAGGGGACAAATGAGTTTGTATTGTTAGATTTTCCCGGTTTGGGTGCGGCTGATTCGGGTATTCGAGATACCTTTTTATCGCTGCGAGAATTAACTGAGGTGCAAACGATTTTACTGTTGCTCAACGGTAGGTATCCGGGGGGAGTTACGGCGGCTAAAATTCGCAGTATGTTGGAACGGGATAAGGGGCAAGATTTAAGGGATAGGATTATTGTTGGTGTAGGAAGGTTTAATCAGCTTCCTTTGACAAGTCGCGATATTTTGACGATGGATGAGGTTTTGGAAGAACCTTTATTATCGGAAGAAGCTGTTTTAGAAAAGTTGAGAATTCTGCATTTAACTCTTGCTAGTGCTAGTAATTTGACGACTGAGAAGAAAAATATTGTTTTATTATCGCAGCTTTACGGATTGACTAAGCAAGCGGAATATTCTTCTTTGATACAAGTTTGTTCTCCTGAGTTTTTACCGGATTTAGAGAAACCGTTGGCAACTGAGGAAAGTCAGTTAAGGGAAAAATGGCGAAAGTTGGCAGAAATGCTACCAGCTTCGAGTACTTTACACAAGCAACTTAGTGATTATGCGGAAGATGGTGGGATAAGTCGGTTGCGTTCGTTACTTAAAGACCATGTAGGTCAGCATGGAATGAAGCAGATTTTGGAAGATACTCAAAGGTCTGCTGAAATAGTAATGAAGGAGCAAAATAATTTAAAATCTGTATTGGAACAGATTCCGGCTTATATTCCGGTGGTAGAAAATCCCGCTTTTTTGGAGTTACGGGGGAAAATAGAGAATTTGGTGACGACATATCGGCAATTTCAAGAAGATTTAGAAAAACAGCCGATGTTAAAAAATCGTACTGGGTTAACTTTGAGTGATGTTGTCAAAGATGAATTAACCAACAAAATCTTTTTTGAGTGGAGTGAGTGGACTTTACTGTTTGACAGAACTAAAAACGGGACAATTACGTTTACCAAAAGTGAAAGCATTTTCGAGGAAGAAGAAGATGATGACGCAATTCCCACCCAAAGCGACGATTTTTATAATTCCTTTGTAAAGACAGTTAACGAAATGCAGTCTTTCGCTCACGAAAGAACAGCGGAAACCGTAAAAGATTTATTTAACAAGTTATCCACAGAAGTACAGTTAGAGAGAAATAAAATCAAAGAAATTATCCAACCGCAAATGGAGCAGCGGATTCAGGAGAAATTTGGCAAGAGAGAAACTCGTTTATATAGATATCTTTTACGAGCCATCGATCCAACTAATAAATGGCAAAATTTAATCATTCAACACAGTGGATTAGCCAATAGCGCAACACCAATTAATGCTGATAGTTTATTTCCTTTAGCAAGAAAAGACGAACAACATCAAAAAGGACAAATATTCGATTGGAGTCCCGATAAACAATTTTCTGTACCACCAAGACCATTTAATCATCAAATTGCTGTGTTGAGATTGCGGGATGAAATTACTGCTAGTGCTGGGTTACATCTGATTCAATACGTCAGCGAATTAACTAAACAAGTTAAAGGTTCTTTTTCAATGGCTTTGAAGGAGATAGTTGATAGTTTACAGGAGCTTTTGAAATCTAAGCATGAACCGTTGTTAAGATATATTGCTTCTGCTGAGGAAACAACTTCTGCTTCGACTCCAGCTTGGTTGGATACTATGAAGCGGATTACTGTTATTACTTATCCGGAATAGGAACACGGATTCAATGGATGACGCGGATGACTCGGATTTTTTATGATTACTAATTCCTAATTCTTAATTCCTAAGTCACAGCTAATAACTACTATCAACTAACAACTATCAACTAACAACTAACAACTAACAACTAATTCCTAACTTTTTCAAAATGCCTGTCAAAATAGAACTTTTTAGTCGTTATCAATTACGTACTAAGGAAACTGAACCTTTACTTTTATTATTGCCGGTTGTGGAGATAAAACCGGTTGATAGCCCTAATTATCCGTTTATTTCTTCGATTGAAATTAAGGTTTTGGGTGAGCGATCGCCCTTAGCTAAACAAATAGAGTCGGCTTATAAAAGTGTCAGTTTTAGTACCGATAGATTACTTAGACTTAATTCTCCGCAGCGCTTAAAACAGAATGATTGTATTTGGAATCCACCTTTACCCAAGGGGTTAGATTTAACTTTGCGGGTAACTGCTGAGTATTTTGATGCTGATGATGCAGGTAAAGCAATTTTATCTGTGAAAAAAACTGCTGCTGCTGATTGCAATATTTGGACTTTTGCTGAAGAAAATGCTCGTTGGAGAAATCCAGAACTTACTGAAAAAATTACCAATCAAGATATGATTAGCCAATCTCCTATTTTAAATCACTCTTCATCGGTTATTTCGGAAAAATCTGAAAAATCTGATATAACTTATCCTGGTTGGTTTGCAATTGATTTTGGTACTTCTAATTCTACGGTGACGCTTTACGATCCCAAAGTTATTGTCACTCCCCATACTTTACCCAGCGAACAAGAGGAAAAGTTAAGCGAACAGTTGGCTTTTTGGTTGACGCAACGCCCTGTTGATGAAGTGCCGGGTATTGGTCGCGATGTCTGGGATGCTGAGTGGCAAAAGTTATTTGTTCATCTCAGTAAAAACTTGCAAGATTTTAATCCGGCTAATTTACAGCTTTTACGGGGAGAACAGTTATTAGAAGCAATTAGAGAAATAGAAATCTGTTTGAGCAAGCGTTTGGGGTGGTTCCGTCGGGCTGCTAGTAAAAGATTAAATCAAATTTATCATCAGGTTTTTCGGGTTCCGGCTTTGGAGTGGCAAAGTTTGTTACCTGTGGAATTGGATAAGGATAGACGGTTAAATGAAATTCCTTCGGAGTTGGAGGTGGTGAATTTAGAACCTTCTTTACCAACTCAAGATCCTTCAAAGGTAAAAGTTATGTTGGGAGAGCAAGCTTATCAGCATCGATTGGATGCTATTAAGCAAGGGGAAGATATTGACGGCAGGTTTTTGCATTCTCCCAAACGTTATTTTGGTCAAGAGCGTAGTTTTGATATAAGTTTGGATGGTAAGGAAGATAGTATTCCGGTTAATCAACTTTTACAAGCTGCTTACGCTCAGTTGATTGAGTTAACTCAAAAATATCGTCTGAGGTATCCCGGAAAATGCAGCGACGGTAATTTTTATCGTGCTGTTTTGACATATCCGACAATTGCTTCCCCATTTATCCGTCGTGAAATCGAAACTTTAGTTAAAAAACTGGGTATCGAAGATGTACAAATGGCTTACGATGAAGCGGTTTCTGCTGCTATCTTCTTTTTATGGCAAGAATTTGGTGGGGATTTAAATTTAGGAATCGAATCTTTTAAAAGTCGCTGTCGTCACGATGGGAATAAATGGTGGCAAAATGTTTTAGTGTTGGATATTGGTGGAGGAACTACAGATTTAGCTTTAATTCGATTGACATTAGAAGAAATTGACCCTTTTGAACCTACGGAAGATAGAGGTGATGGTGGTCGTTACTATAAACTTACACCAAAATTGTTGGGTTCTTCCGGTCATTTACAGTTGGGTGGGGAATTGATTTCCCTGCGATTATTTTTGTTATTAAAAGTGGCGATCGCCGATTGTTTGTTAAGTGCGGTGACGGATGATATATTACCCAAGGATGTATTGAAGGTACAGCCGGAAGAGTTAAACGAACGCTTTTTGGATAACGGTAAATATCGCAAAGGTTCGCTGTTAGCTTGTGTCGATCAAGAAATTCGCGAAGGTGATACTTACAAGGAAGCATTAAACGACGCTGAAAAAGTTTTACCTACCCGCTGGAAAAATCGTTCATCCCGCTCTCAAACATTTTACGACCTTTGGGAACATGCTGAGAATGCAAAATTAGCTTTGGGACAAAAACGTTTTTCTGGAAATGATATACCAGAAGCGATATTCGTTTTGGATGGACAGCAAATCTCGGAATTACTTTCCCAAAATGATATTCAATTGCCTTCTGATGTAGTTGAAAAAATCAGTGTTACCTTAACCGCAGAACAATTTGAGAAAGCAGCGTCTCCTGTAATTCAAGAAGCAATCGGTATCGCTTCCGGGTTAATTGAAAATGCTTTTAAGTCAAAGTTTGTCAGCGAAATAAATTTTGTCGAGCAAGACGAAGAGAAAGTTAAGAAAGAACAGGTAGACTGGTTAATTTTATCTGGTAAAACCTGTAATTTAGAGCTTGTTGAGCGGGAGCTTTACCGAGTATTTAGTAAATCCGATTATTTTGTTTGGAATGAAGAAAGAGTCACCTTTGAACCAGAATATACTAAATTAGCTACATCTGCCGGAGCTTGCTTTGCTGAAAAGCTGCGTCAATTAAGTTTTTCTCCTCAAGAATCAAAAGATTTACTTCGGAAAGGAGCAAATCAACTATATATAGATGTCAAAAACTTATTTTACTTCCTACCTTGTTCCTTTGTCAGAGAAGTTATTGGTGGAAGTCCAGTTCCAATTTTTCACGCTGGACAAGAACTTTATCAACTCAAAGCCGAAGAAGGAATGGCTAAATTACGCAGCAATTGGTTGGGAATGCAATTAACCAATAATATCAGACGGCAAGACTTTGAGAAAATGAAGTTACAGTTATGGGGAAGTTATAACGGTGATGCTTTAATGAAAAAATTGGGAATCACCGAAGACGACTTTAAAAATAATATCAAAGTTCAATTTGAAATCAATCAAAAACTAGATATTGATTTACTCCTTTGTCGCGGAATACCCCACTATTTAATACCCATAAATATTCCTAGCGTAGACGCAGCAAAAGCCATTGGGAATCAAGAACTAATTACCGACGAATCCCAAGTAATATGCGACATAGCAGTTAACGTAGTCGAAGCAGCAAACGCATTAAAAACAGATGCACATACAGTATTATTCAAAGCTAGTAAAGATTACAGCAAAGAATTACGAGTATTCCGCTACGAAAACGATACAATGCAACCGCAAACCATTGGATTAATAGCCGAACTTCCACCATTTCCAGCCAGCGGAAAACACACATTTTACTTCCAATTCCGCAACCCGCAATCTAACACATGGGAATTAATTGGAGAATTACCGCAACCAATAGTTAATAGCGAATATCCTTGTCGTTATTATGTAACCTTAGATTTTAAAGGAACATTGCGCGTACATCCCTTTGAAGTATCTTACTGGACATCAAATAATCCGGAATTTCTCAAACAAGAAGGATGTGTTTTTCGGGATTCATTACAACCGCAATCTACTAATGTCGAAGCCGAAAGAGACCCATTTTGTGGTATGCATTAATCAGTTAACAGTGAACTGTTAACATTTTACAGTTAACAGTAGGGTGTGTTACGGCTCTAGATTATTTGATTCAAAGATTTCTGTTGTAATAATGCCGTAACCCACCATTGTTTCTTCAAAAACTTTTTCAATTCCTAATTTGAAAATATTTTTTCATTACTAATGAATTTAAAGTTCTATTTCTTACATATACATCTCATATAATCCCGATTATAATGAGATAATTACTTAGTTTTTGCTTAAAGTTGTATATTTAATCGCCCAAAAAAAATTAAGATAAATACCGCGAAATTTTTTATTAGTAGGGGGTTCGTGGTATTATTCTTTTATAGAAAATATTTTTTATAATGGGGAGGCATGACCGCTTCAAAAAAAATGCTAATATTCCAATTGTATTAAATAAGAATATTTATTTTTTAATCATCTCATATTTTGACGATTTTAAAAAATTTTTTTAACTCAAGTTAAATTGAAAATCAAAACAATTTTTTATTTTTTGTCGAATGTCATTGCGAGGAAGAAAGTAATCCCAGGGTACAGGAAGATTTTAAAATGTGAAATTAGTCCTATCGCGCTCTAAGTCCTATATATTTAAAATCATCTTCATTACAAATTACCAAACTACAATTATATGTATAGCGATTGCAGCAATTAAAGAATCCATCGCGGACATTTTATTCCCAGCTTTAAAAAGACTGGGTTTCTAAACTACCAAAATTTTCTTATGATAAAATTGGCTTAGAGGAAAGCGAACAAGATAAAATCTTGTCCGCGTATTATTCAGATGCACCTCTTGTGATTACCAAAAACATCTTACATGATTTAGCAGTAATTATGTACTACAATATAAAAGTATAAGTTAATTTAGTGCAATTGCTGACATTATCATAAACTTAACTTATACTTTTATTATTTTCAGAAATAGATTGACGCATTTAAGAATGCTTTTTTCTAAATTGCTTGCAATTGTGGTTAAGGGAAAATTTATAAAAAGCGAATAATTCTTAAATCAAATGCACAACTCTACAAGTTAATTTTGCGCGATCGCAACTGTAAATGTAAATGTAAATAAAATTGATTTATGTCTGCTGTTTCCATCATTTAGGAAGCAAAATCCGGTAATATCGCTTCATCATCGAGCATAAGCAATTGTTTACATAACTTAAGAATGTAATTTGTTAACTTGTATGCTTACAGGAGAAATTCTCTTGCTTTCTTCCTCAGTGTCTCTGCGGTTTAATTATTATGAGTAATCATATCTTTGGTATACGGCATCACGGTCCTGGCTCGGCGCGCAGTCTGCGTCGGGCATTAGAACAACTACAACCTAATATCATCCTCATCGAAGGACCTCCTGATGCCGAATCGCTGCTACCGCTGGTTGTTTCATCGCAAATGCAGCCACCGGTAGCACTACTAATTTACCTTCCAGATAACCCCAAAGAAAGCGTTTACTATCCCTTTGCTGTATTTTCGCCGGAGTGGCAAGCTATACAATTTGGACTAAGTAATAATATCCCCGTGCGGTTTATGGATTTACCCCTTACGCATCGGATGGCTATGGTAGAAGAAGCACAAGAAGAATCCAAACTACCTCAAGATCCATTGGGATTACTCGCGGAAGCAGCAGGATACAGCGACGGAGAACGCTGGTGGGAAAATATGGTAGAAACACGCGGGGATAGTGTTGATTTATTTACAGCTATTCTGGAAGCAATGACCGCAGTGCGTGAAGAAATGCAGATAACGGAAAATCCCATCGAAAGCAAACGGGAAGCTTATATGCGGAAAACTATCCGCGCTGCTCAAAAAGAAGGTTTTGAACGCATCGCTGTTGTTTGTGGTGCTTGGCACGCTCCCGCACTTTCCGATATGCCAGCAGCAAAAGAGGATACAGCATTACTCAAAGGTTTACATAAGAAAAAAGTACAAGCAACCTGGATACCTTGGACTTACGGACGTTTGTCTTACAACAGCGGTTATGGTGCTGGTATAGAATCACCAGGTTGGTATCATCATCTTTGGAATTCTAAAATTGGGAATTGGGAATTGGGCATTGGGCATGGGAAAATAAACGAACAAAGTGTAGACAATATTTCTTCTCTTACTCCTTCACTCCCTCACTCCCTCACTCCCTCACTCTCCTCTCCCCCCTCGATTTCAATAACCTGGATGACGCGGGTAGCTCGCTTGCTGCGGGAACAAGATTTAGATGCTTCTTCTGCACATGTTATTGAATCTGTACGGTTAGCAGAATCTTTAGCGGCTTTGCGAAATCGTTGTTTACCTGGTTTAGCGGAATTGAATGAGGCTACACAAACGGTAATGTGTTTTGGTAGCGATTTACCGATGCAGTTGATTTTCGATAAATTGATTGTTGGGGAAAATTTGGGTAAAGTCCCCGATGAAACGCCGATGGTGCCGTTGCAGCAAGATTTACAGCGCCAGCAAAAGCGATTGCGTATGCCTGCGGATGCTACAGAAAAGATGTACGATTTGGATTTGCGGAAGGAGAATGATTTGGCTCGCTCCCATTTGCTACATCGTCTCAATCTTCTGGATATTCCTTGGGGACAATTTCAGCAAACTCGCGGTAAGAAAGGTACTTTTCATGAGTTTTGGCTGGTACAGTGGCATCCGGAATTTGCTGTCAATTTAATTGAAGCAGGGGTTTGGGGGAATACGATTGGTGATGCTGCAAATGTCAAAGCTTGTAGTGCTGCGGATACGACTGATGAGTTACCAGTGCTAACAAGTTTGTTGGATAAAGTGATTTTATCTGACTTGCCCGATGCGGTAATTCATTTAATGTCGCGATTAGAAAATGCTGCGGCTTTAACCAGCGATGTGACTCATTTAATGAATGCATTGCCACCCCTTGCCAATGTGATGCGTTACGGAAACGTGCGACAAACCGATACGGCAATGATATCTCATGTGGTTGATGGTTTAGTAACGCGAATCTGTATTAGTTTACCTGGTGCTTGTGCTTCCTTAGATGATGATGCAGCAGCGGCGATGTATGAGAATGTGGTGAAAGTAAACAACGCGATTGGCTTATTACAAAATGAAGAATATACTAGCTCTTGGCGATTAGTTTTATTGCAAATTGCAGATAATTCTAACGTACACGGTTTAATTGCTGGGCGTTGCAGTCGTTTATTATTAGATGCTGAGGTTTTAGATGCAGCAGAAGCAGCACGTAGAATGGGGTTGGCTTTATCTACAGCAAATGAACCATCCCAAGCAGGCGCGTGGGTAGAAGGATTTTTAAAAGGTAGTGGTTTACTGCTTTTGCATGATGATAAACTTTGGCAAGTTTTAGATAATTGGGTAAGTAATTTACCAGAAGATTTATTTGTAGCTTCATTGCCTTTACTAAGACGTACTTTTGCTACTTTTAGCGAACCCGAGCGTCGGCAAATGGGTGAGAGAGTTAAGAATAGTGTGAATGGAAATACGTCAGGTTTTACTGATGATAGTGAAGATATTAATGAGGAAAATGCTGTTTTAGTATTGCCGATTTTGAAGCAGTTTTTAGGGGTTTGAATCGCAAAAATTAATTCTAGAAGTCGAATCTAGAAGGATTATTAATTCTCTACAGCCTAAGTTATCAAAAATTTATTTACTGGTGTTACTTTTTGATATTCTAAAACTAGAGTCTTAAAGGAAATTTTTTCATGTCACAAGATAATTACTTAATTGTAGGTGGGGGAGATGCCGGTTTGGCTACAGCTGTTCATTTAAGTTCTCAAGGAAATCGAGTCGATTTATTTTCTCGTCGTTACTCTTCAATAAGTAAAACCAAGATTGTTCGTTCAACTGGTGTATTCTCACCAGGTAATTATCCAATTGCAACTTGTTCTAATCAGATTCAGGAAATTGCAGCCGTGAATGATGGTCAATTACCAAAGAATATTATTATCTGCTGTCGGGGTCAAGATATTGAATCTTATACAAGTATTTTGGGCGAATATATTAATTCTAAAAACAACATTCTTTTAATCTGTTCTAGCCGTTTTTCCGGTCGAGTTTTTTGCAAAGTATTGCAAAGAAAATTTGGCATTATTGAAGCGCAATTACCCGCAGTTGGTGATGTTAACAATAGTCCTTTTGCTAGCCGAGGGAACGCTGATGACCAAGTTGCTATTAATAAGTTTAAAAACCAATTTCAGGTAGCTGCCCAGAACTCAGAAATGACAGAGCGAATTGTTACTACTTATCAAGGTCCGTTTGATAATTTGCGTCCAGCATCTTCGAGTTTAGAAATTAATTTAGAGAAATGTAATGATATTTTTCATGTTCCTTTAATTATAGCTTCTTTAACAAGGTGGGAACTTGGAGAAAACTATAACATTTATCGAGGTATAGGTCCTCGTACTGCTGATTTGATTGGTGAGTTCGATCGCGATCGCCTAGCCATAGCCAAGGCTTTAGGGTTTCCTAACCTCAGCGATATGTACGATTATTTTAAAACTGCCTATGGAACTACTGGACCATCTCTTTACGAACACATTCATCAGATTAAAGCATTGGATAATGCTAGCATCAGGAATCCCCATCATCGCTATCTCTCAGAAGAAATACCTTTTGGAGCTTTCCCATTACAGGTTTTAGCCCGTCTTATAGGAGTGGATACACCATTTTTAGATTGTTGTATTACTCTAGGGAGCAAGTTTATCGATGAACCTCTGAGTTGGAATGCTGAGTTTCTAGAATTTGACACCCAATGGCTGAACGCTCAACTAACCTATCATTAAAAACAATCGCAAGCTTACACGGGCTGCCCGAGCGCGTTTGAAATGATTTATTCAATTTCTTGCTTTGACTGCTACATAAAACCAGGACAAAACCTGACATTACTTGACGTTTCGACGGGAGCATGGGAGCGGTTATCCCTTAACGTCCAGACACGGTTTAGCCAACCGTGCATATTTTTCTAAATTTTTGGATGCATTTAAATCTCTGTCAGCAGTGTAGCCACATTTTTGACACACATAA
>JBCBPQ010000229.1:0-11908 GCA_039820645.1 Cyanobacteria bacterium J06633_8
AAATTGGGCATTGGGGTTTCGTTCGTAGTTGCGCTTCAGCGCAAACAATCTTTGGCGCTGAAGCGCAACTACGAACATATTTTTATTCATAAGCATTATCTCTAAGTACTCTGCGGTTTTTTCTTCAATAATCTTCTATCAACAACCAAGCATTATCAAAAATTAAAACGAAGAGTACTTAGAGATAATGCTTATGAATAAAAATATGATCGTAGTTGCGCATCAGCGCCAAAGATTGTTGGCGCTGAAGCGCAACTACGAACGAACCCCCAATGCCCAATTTTCTAAAGTATGCCTCGATAATGAATAAAGGTCAAAATCACAGCCCAGGAACCCAAAGCAACTTTAATTGCAACCAAAAAGTTTAACAATGGCAGAACTCCACCGCTAAACAAAGTACCTAAATCACCTTGTGGTAATTCATATCCAGATAGCTTGATTACTGACAATACTATAAATATCAATACAGAAATCTTCTCCCATTTGGAAGCGTGCCATCTTTTATAAATTGACTGCATCCATTCTGGTGAGGAGGTAATCGCGACCAAACCAATAGCTGTACCACCAGCAACTCCGGCGGCAAAACCACCACCGGGACTTAAATGTCCGCGAATTGCTAATTCAATACCTACTAAGGCTGAAATTGTCGCACCCAACCGAGCTAATATTATTGAAGGTCTATCGCTGAAATGATAAATTGCACAAAATGGTCTTTCATTAGCCAACATATAAGTAGCTCCCATGATGGCAATTGTAAACACCACAACTTCAAAAATAGTGTCGTAAAGCCGATTCCGAAAGATGATTCCTGAGACAGCATTGGGAACTCCGCTATCTTCTACGACAGCCTGAACAATTGAGATTGAAGAATCTGCTTCTGCATTGGGTACGAGCAACATTTTAACGAACAGCGCTAATCCAGCTATTACGTAAATCCATTTGGTATTCATAAACGTTGTTTCTCCAATCTAAGTAAATTTACATCAATGACATTTGCATAGCTCAAAACCGTATGGGGACATGTAATCTCGGCTCGCAAAATATCGTAAATACGCTGGATGCGAATTGTGGTTCGTAAAGGTATATCTAAATCTAGATTATGAGTACATGTTGCGTGAATTTCTTTTTCAGTTAAGGCTCGCTGTAAAGCGTTTATATCGTTATAAGGAACTAATTCCAACCGCATATGACGTTGATCTAAAATCCTTCGCAAGTCGGCGGTTAATTCCATAAAAACAGGTTCTGTTTGTAGATGATGGGCTGTATCTGCAAGTACTCCCACGCGCAATACTAAGGATGAACGTACCGCTACGGCATACAAAGTAATTGCTAACAAAGTACCCATCAAAGCTTCGGTTAAAGCCACATCGGCAGCACCTAAAACTGCATATACCAAAGCAGCGATCGCACCTAAAATTCCTCTTAAAGCTAATGCATGGTAGGGATTAACTTGAAGTATTACCAAGCAGGAGGTTAAGGGAAGCAGGGCAATGATAATATATAGATAAAAATCTAGGTTATCGTTCATTATTATCTCCCTCGCCAGAACAATAAGCTAAAACGTAACCAAGCATGGTGTTCCAAATTGCTAAGGTAATAATGGCGAGAACAAGTAAAGGCCATTCAGCGGTTTTTTTCAACAGCAATCCGCAAACAATAGCAATTGAACCAAGAGTATCTGCAACGGAAAGACTATGTAATTTAAATAATACGGAACGTTTCCCCATTAAAGGGAAAGTGCCCCAAAACCAAAAGAAAATTCCGATACCTATGAGTGTATAGCTCAGTGTATTTATCATGTCTCTCTTAAACGTTTGAGTATATGTGCTAACAACATTATTCCCGCATCACCTACGCTGAGGACAATTACGGCAACTACCCCAACCATCCAATCATCTCGCAATACGGAGACAACTAAAGCAATCATGGCTGTTTTAGTTGAAATACTGGCAAATGCCAGCATGGTTTGCCAAATATTTTCGTCTTTCCAAGCTTCGTAGATGGGTATTGATAAAGCTATTAGCATGGAAATTAAAATGACGATATTTAAGTCTATAGTAAAAGTTACACTCATGATTTAATAACCTTTTTTGGTAGCACCCGGTGGACTTCATACCAACCGTCTTTACGGTATTTATAAACGATTGTTTTTGGAGTAAAGGTAATTAGAAAAATATCTAAAAATATTAGTCTTGCGGAACGATGTGGTGCGATTTTCTCTAAAATTACGTCTTCATCATTATGGGGACGAAGAATAATTTCAAAAGCTTCAAGATAAGCTTGGGGGATGGCTAACAATATTTTTCCTAATATAGTCAACCAATCTTTTAATTTTTCTCGGGATGGATAACCGCGAGGTAAAATTAGCGCAATAATTACACCGATAATGATGTTTGCTCGACTCAAGTCGGATGTAAGTAAAAACCAAATAGTAAGTCTTAATATGAAATTCCCAACCATGAAACTGCCATCCAAAAAAGTACAACTGTAACGACACTCATCACACCAATAAGATGCTCGAATTCTTCAAGTACCCGAGGTAATTTCAAAGAGGTACTTTTAAATATCAACCAATACAGCAACCAACCAACAGCTATAGTTACAAGTGCTTTGGTAACACTCTCCCAGCTATAACCTTGGGGATAAAGAACGTTAGCTGTAATTAACCAACCCAATAAAAGTACAATGGCAGCCCAGAAACCAGGCTTTGGTTTTTGCCCTTCCCCTCGAAGTAAAAAAATAAATCTGGCATATACAGTTACTGTTCCCACAACAGCAACATTCATGGCAATTTCTTGCCAAGACAATAAATTCTTCATTGTCAAAACTTTTGCACTATATCCCGTCAACAAAGGACAACCGGATATAGAAAGACTGGCTATAACCAAAACAACCCAAGTAGGAGTATCAATGGGTTGCCACTGCAATTGCTTAATATTGCGACTGGGTAAATTACCGGCAGTCAAAAACAAGGCTGCTTTTGCTAAACCATGGGCTAAAGCGTAATATCCTCCTTGTAAGGGAGCAGCAAGAATCCAACCTAATTGCGAAATTGTACTCGAAGCTAATATCCGCTTGGTGTCGTTTTCAAATAAAGCATATATAATCCCCAAAAAAGCAGTTGCAACTCCAAAGCTCCTGACAATAGGATCTACTTCTTCCACAATCAAGGCACATCTAATTAATGGATAAACCCCAGCTTTCACCACTACTCCCGATAACAAAGCCGAAACGGGAGTCTCGGATTCTGAATGAGTTAACGGTAGCCACAACCCGGAAACAAAAATCCCTCCTTTAACCAAAAGTCCGACAAAAATTAATGCCAATGCTTCTGGTGGCGCTTTACTTAAACCAGCATAGGCAAAAGAATTATTGGCTTGATATACCAGCACAGCGCCGATTAAATAAAACAGCATGGCTGTATTGCTGATAAATAAATAGCGCAAAGCAACCCAAATCGAACGATCTGTACGGGGATAGGCAATTAGCAGAAATGCAGCAATGCCGCTGACTTCCAAAGCCACATATAAACTGATAAAATCCGTACAGGCAAAGGCTGCATTAACGCTGCCATGGACGATAATAGCTTGAGTGTAGAAAAAAGCTGATTTATCGCTACGCCAACAATATAAAATGACAGCAGCAGTTACTAAAGCATTAGTCAATATAAAGTAACCGCTTAATTCATCGACGCTTAAAGTTACCCCAAAACTATCTAATAGCTCTAAGGTTAAAGGTGACTGTTGTATGAATAGTATTAACGCATAAGCAAAAGAAACAACTGTCCCTAACAAAGCTAAATAGCGGTCAAGTTTGGGAATAAGATAAATAGTGAAACCTAAAAAAAACGGTAGGGTTGCCCAAACGATGGTAATTGTATTCATGATGGGGTATTATTCTTCTCGATTTCATTACTTTCCAAAGTGGGATTATCCTTAGCCAACTTCATCACACCAACTAACATCAGCGCTTGAATGGAAAAGCCGATGACAATCGCGGTTAAAATCACCGCTTGGGGAACTGGATCTGCATAATTACGATTAGCCACATTACCGGAAAAAATCGGCGTAAACAAACCATTCCGAGAGGCGATCGCCACATAATAAGCAATCACTCCCGTACTCATGACATCCATAGCCACAATTTTCATCACCAGGTTTTTTTTAAAGATAATCCCGAAAAATCCGCATAATACCGTTGCGAGGATACAGGCTTCTAACACAATATTTGCTTTTTAGGTAAAGTTTAGTTATATTTACTTTCTATGTGCTGTATTATCTTTTCTCTATAGAATTTCGGTATATCTTGGATAATAGATATAAGAAAAACCTTCAATTAAAATAATTTTTAATTGATTCGTAATAATACAAATGCTTTGCTAAGAGCAGGAACTGGCTTTAAATACAGCTTGTTCAAAGGATTTCACATCTGTCTATAGATATATTTTTTGAATGAAATACCGCAAATAAAAGCATATTTACATTTGCAGGAAGTTGTTGTTACACGCATTGATTTTTATACTTCACTATGTTTCTTAAGAATTGATTAATGTCTTAATATATAGAATAAATGGTAAAAGGTGTTGAAGGCAAGGAATTGGTTTTGTAAGGGAATTGGGCGTTGGGGATTGGGCATGGGGAATTGACAATTAATAATAAAATATCTTAGGGTGTGTGACGCTTCGATACATGTAGTTCGGGATTAGAGTCGTTATATTGCGTCACGCAGTAAGGATAATTAAAGTGAAATCGAAAGTTATAACAATTAGGGATTGTAATTAAATTCGCTGGTTAGTTTCAAAGCAACTCGGTCGTTTTCTGTAGATTCACCGACAATGAATAGTTGTGTATAATCCCAAAAACGGAAGGTATACAGTATTAATTCGGTAAATTTGGCTTTAAGAAAAGAATTTAAATGCTAGTATTTTTGATATAGTTCTTGTCCTTCTTCTTCGGAATCGAAGCTTTGAAAAAGATATTCTCGTTGGTCTGGATAAAAGCTTTTAAATTCAGTAATTTGGAGAAATTCGGATTTAATTAAAGCATTTTGAAGTGCTGTTTGTTTGGTAGAAGCGGTTTGATAAATAATTTTATGGAGATAAGTATGCTCGTAACCACCGTCATAATGTCCGTAGGTTAAGACTGGTGTTAGAGATGCGAGAATTTTATCAAGTTGGGATTCTAAATGCTCAGTCTGATTTATCAGACTTTGTATGTCAGCCTGGGAATGTATTCCAAGGCGTTTGTTGAGTCCAAAAACCAAAAAAGACGGAGCATATCACACCCCGTCTCTAGATAAATTAAGATATAAATTTACACAAAAGATTATTTCGGCAAACTGCTTACTTGTGGTTTGTTAATATGTCCGTAAACCATTCGAGAGACTTGTTTAATAAATGATTTAGCGCGTGCATCACGGAAAGGTCTTCGTACTATAATACCTGCTAAATAACGCTTACCGTTTGGCATTGTCACAATACCTGTATCACCAAGAACAATTCCTAAAGTTCCTGTTTTATTAGCAAATTTTGCATTTTTACCAATACCAGATCCTAAATAAGCTTTATTCCTAACCCGATGCATAATATCTAAAACTTTGGTACGGCTGCTACTACTTAGTATCAAATTATTAGAAATCAAAGCTCCTACTCTTGCTAAATCTTTAGGGCTAGTAGTGTTAGTTCCTTTAAAGTCACCAAGTAGATTGCGGATGACTGTATTTTGCAATCCCCAATTACGAAAACGCTGATTTAATCTAGCTTTACCACCTAATCTATCGATAACCATATTAGTTGCGGTATTATCGCTGATGGTAATCATTTTAGTCACGGTTTCCATCAAAGTAAACTTTGTTCCGGGGCGTTTATAACGCATTGTTCCCGAGCCTCCAGTCATCAAATCGCGGCGCATTACCACAGTTTCATTTAACTTAACTCTACCTGCGTCTACTTCTTCAAATAAAGCAACTAAAAGCGGAAGTTTAATTGTGGAAGCTGCGGGAAATGCCTTCTCTCCATTGATGTCTAAATAGTCTCCCGTATCTAAATCTAAGAAAAACATTCCTGGATCTAAATAACTGTAGCGAGACATCAATCTTTTAACTTGAGAATGGAGTTGCGGTATTTGACTTCCTAAAGGAACAACCCCGGCGAATGAGGAAGCATTAGGAAAGGGTACGGGAATCTTTTGTTCGCCAGAATTATTAGAACTGGAAATACTGCGCTGGATAGATGAAAAATTAACAATCCAGTGGGAAGAAGTATCGCCTTTAACTAATAGCTTTTCAGGAGAAACTGTGTAACCTGGGGCTAATTCAACTACTAAACGAGTAGTTTTATCGTTAACTTTGCCAACTCTAATTTCTTTGACTGCCGAACTATATTTTTTACGTTTAGTATTACCACTTAATTTCGTATCTGGTAAATCGATTACAAGTCGCGTCGGATTGTTAATTAAAAAGGCTCTTGGTTGAACTCCGGAATCAGTAGTTAAATTAAGTTGATTTCGCGTGGGATTAAAATGCCATGATTGAAAGTTAGCTGCATTTAATGGAGATGATAACAGTAAAATACTGCTAGCAGCACTAAGAAATAATAGGGATAGTCTCATGTGTATGATTTGCGAGCAACCAGAGAATTGATTTGAATAAAGTTTACAGTTTTTCTATGTATTCTCCGGAAAATTACTATCAGTATTTTCCGTGAAATAAGATTTATTTGGAATGTGTGATTGTGAGATTCTTTTGAAGACGGTTAGATAAAAAGAATGGTTCCAGTATTAGTTTTAACTGATATCTTGCATAATTGTCTTTAGTCTAAATTCTACCCAAATCAATTGATGCGGTTAATATACAAAGTAGGTTAAAACGCACTCAAACCAAAGCCTAATCTGATTTATCTCATATCTTGTAACAGTGCCAGAAACCCGGTTTCTTATCGGCAACACAACGAGATAATTATATTTTCACCAATAGAAACCGGGTTTATTTTGCCTTATAGCAAATAGTGGAAGATGTGAATTAGAACCGACTAAAATTTTTGTGCGGTTGTCAGCAACTTAGTTTTCTGACGGTGGAAATTGATCCCAAGGCGGTTGTTGAAAATGAAACTTAAAACTATTTAATTTTGTTCGTATTAACACTGTCTTCGCCTGTTATTGGAGTAAGGCATAATGTAAAAAATCATATATTGATATTCCTGCATCTACTAATTACCCTATGAATATTCTCTCAAACTACATAAACGGTGAATGGCAAACATCCACGGCAACGGAATATCTTGAAGTGATTAACCCAGCCACAGCAGAATTACTAGCAAAAGTACCTTTATCACCAAAATCAGAAGTTAGCCAAGCAGCGGAAGCAGCTGCGGAAGCTTTTAAATCCTGGAGACGTACTCCGGCAACACAACGAGTACAGTTTTTATTTGTACTCAAATATCTATTAGAAGAAAATTTAGAAGATATCGCTCGTACTATTACTGTTGAGTGCGGTAAAACCTTGGCAGAATCAAGGGGTGAAATGCGTCGTGCCATAGAAAATGTCGAAATTGCTTGCGGTATACCGATGATGATGCAGGGAAGCAATCTGGAAGATATCGCCAAGGGAATAGATGAAATAATGATTCGTCAACCCCTCGGTGTATGTGCTGCAATTTGCCCTTTCAATTTTCCAGGGATGATTCCTTTTTGGTTTTTACCTTATGCTTTGGCTTGCGGTAATACCTACATTGTCAAACCTTCGGAAAAGGTACCGCTGACAATGCAAAAGATATTCACTTTGTTGGAGCAAACTGGTTTACCTCAAGGGGTGGTAAATTTAGTTAACGGTACAAAAGAAACTGTAGACGCAATTTTAGAACATCCAGAAATTAAAGCAGTTAGTTTTGTTGGTTCAACACCGGTAGCGAAATATATTTATAGTTGGGGTGCTGCCAACGGTAAACGGATGCAGGCTCAAGGTGGTGCGAAAAACCCGATTGTGATTTTACCGGATGCAGATATGGAGATGACAACTCGTATTGCTGCTGATAGTGCTTTTGGATGTGCTGGGCAAAGGTGTCTTGCTGCTTCCATTGCCATAACTGTAGGAGAAGCCAAAGACAATTTTACCGAAGCGATCGCTGAAGTTGCAAACAAGCGAATTGTAGGAAATGGTTTGGATGATGGGGTACAAATGGGAGCGGTAATTAATGCTGAAAGTAAAGCTCGGATTGAGGCATTAATTGAAAAGGCAGCGTTATCGGGTGCAAAACTATTAGTTGACGGTAGAAATCCAAATATACCCGGTTACGAACAAGGCTGTTTTATCCGTCCGACAATTTTACAAGATGTGAATCCTTTAAGCGAAACTGCCAATACAGAAATATTTGGTCCTGTATTAAGCTTAATGCATGTAAATGATATTGATGAAGCGATTTCCTTGGTAAATAACAGCCAATTTGGAAACATGGCTTGTTTATTTACCACATCGGGAGCCGCAGCCCGTAAATTTCGCTACGAAGCAGAAGCAGGAAACATTGGCATAAATATTGGAGTTGCCGCACCAATGGCATTCTTTCCCTTCAGCGGTTGGAAGCAAAGTTTCTTTGGAGATTTACACGGACAAGGAAACCATGCGGTAGAGTTTTTTACCCAAACTAAAGTAGTAGTGGAAAGATGGAAAGATGAATGGTCGAGACAATTTTAACAGTGAACAGTGAACAGTGAACAGTTGGCAGTTAACAGTTAACAGTGAACAGTTAGCAGTGAACAGTTAGCAGTGAACAGTGAACAGTTAGCAGTGAACAGTTAGCAGTTAACAGTGAACAGTGAACAGTTGGCAGTTAACAGTGAGCAGTTATGAGTTACTATCTGATAGTTGAAAACTCAATTTTAAGTAAAAATTAATACTATAGTCAGCTATCTTTAATCTGAGATGAATGATTTCTCATAAACTTGATTGGTAATGTGAAGGGAATATCAAATAAGATGAAGCGCCAATTACAATTGAGTTTATTATTGCTAACTCTGACAACGGCTTGCGTCAACACAGAATCAAGTTCGGAGCAAAGCAGCGAAACAACAGCATCCGAGGTAATTAATTTAACTCAAACTGGCTGTCAATTCCTGGAAACGGAGAATAAAGATTACGAATACCAGACTACAAAAGCTGAAGACTGCAAGCAAATAAATAATAAAACTTTAGCAGAAAGAAAAAAGGGCTTTAAACCTTTAACACTAAAACCGGGAAAATATACCTTTAGAGTTACTAACAGTGATGTGCCCTACGAATTAGGCTTCTACTTGCGTGGAGAAGGAGTTAGTCAAGTAACCTTACCCAAAGTCAGTGGAGGTGGTTTAAACAAGGGTATTACTCAAGATTATCAAATTACTCTCAAACCAGGTAAATACGTTTTTAGTTGTCCGTTGAATCCCACACCAGATTATCCCATTGTTGTGCAATAATTAACCTTTTCCAAAGTTTACCGAGTCATGGCACAGAAACAGTGTAATATCCGTCACTGTAAGTTAATTGCGAACAAACCATAATAATTTATAGGTAGTGTAGGAGTCGAAAATGAAAATAGCTATTATCGGTAAAACATTAGTTGCGTCTCTAGGTTTATTAGCTTTGTTCGCACCTCAACGTGCAGATGCTCAAATAGTACCAATCCCCAAACCACAACCTTGGATATCTGTAGGTGCTAAAGATGGTGATGTAACTTATGCTGTAGGTGCAAAATTTGCAGGTTACGGTGCGGAATTAGGAGTAGGAGAAGACGGTGCTGTTGGTGTAGACGTACTTCAATTTCTTCCCTTGCCTGTAGTTTCTCCTTATCTCGGATTAGGATACTACACCGATGATAAAGGTGTTGCATTTTCTGGTGGCGTACAAGTTAGCCCCAGCCAAAACTTCTTTGTAGGTGCTGGTTATAATTCAGTTCGTGGTATTAACGGACAGTTAGGTATTAAATTTTAATTGATTAATAATATGTCTTAAATTAATTTTGAATTAATTTTGAACTAGTTGAATTTCGGCATCGTTTACTTTTGGTTAGCGGTGTCGATTTTTGTTAGGACTTCACAACTGGCACATTTTTTTGTCGGGTGCTTGTACACTGACTAATTCTGAAGGTAATACAGCACCTTGCAAGTTGCAGGAGGTACATTTTCATTACTCATTACTCATTACTCATTACTCATTACTCATTACTCCCTTACACTTCACGGGGTGTACCTCACTTACATGAAATCGGCTGTAATAATCAGTGTACGGCACCACCCGAAGATTGTTACAATTGCTTAAGTCCTGAATTTTTTGCAGCTTGTTATACTTTGAAATAATCGGATAATTCAATTATCAAATTAGTAATTAAATGGCTAAAGATGTTTTTCATTATGCAGTTAGAAGAGGCTTAGAAAAAGAGGAATGGGTAATTACAGATGATCCACTAAGGATTCAGGCTGGTGGTGCTGATATGGAAATTGATTTGGGAGCAGAAAAAATTATTGCAGCAGAACGTGGAGAAGAGAAAATTGCTGTTGAAATCAAAAGCTTTATTGGCACATCAAATATTTCTGAATTTCATACTGCTGTAGGGCAATTTCTTAACTACCAAGTAGCTTTGGAACAGCGACAACCCGAGAGGATTTTATATTTAGCAGTTCCAATTGGAGTATATAGTAAATTTTTTATTTTGCCATTTGTACAAACTATTATTAAACGTTTTCAAATTACATTAATCATTTACGACCCAGTTGATGAGGTAATATTAGAATGGAAAAACTAGAATGCTATCGTACTTATATCAAAGAATTATTAAGTGATTATGCAAGTCTTAGTGCTTCGGATGGAGAAGCAAAAACTGAATTAGTTTTCGATACTGAGCGTGACCATTATCAAGTTGTTCATACAGGTTGGAAGAACAGGAAGCCAATGTATGGATGTGTTTTGCATCTTGATATTGAAGGTGAAAAAATTTGGATACATCATGATGGTACCGAAATTGATATTGCATCAAAATTAGTAGAATTAGGAGTTCCAAAGTCAGATATTGTTTTAGCCTTCCATGAGCCTTTAGTAAGACAATATACTGGTTTTGCAGTCGGTTAATTATAAGTTTTTAAATTTTCAGGTTTTTGTAAGAGATTATAGAAACCGGGTTTCTGTTTGAGCAAGTTAGCTTTCGATTTGTTATCACTATAGTAGAAACCCGGTTTCTTCGGTCTTAACGTTTACTTTATAAATAACCTCTAAAGTATCGGTTATTCTTTAATTGACTGAGGAGCCTAATTATGTCAAAAAGAAAAATATTGGAAGAAGGTAAGGATTATACTTTTCGTTCTTATTTCGAGTTATCTTACGATCCAGATGAGATTTTAGCCGAATTTGATTATAATCTTATTCGAGAAGAGTTATCTTTACCTCAGATTTCACAGCAAATAGAAGGTATAACAGAACTTAAAACAAAAATAAAAAGAATTTTACGTTTGACTAGTTTAAATAATGAAGCTACTAGAAGAGAAACCTTGGTGTCTCCACTTCTACTCGAACTAATGCTGTATTGTGACTGTAAGTTGCGAATTGAGTATTCATTAAAAGTTAGTAATATATTGAAAGGAAATTTAGACTATTTTTTACAATTAAAAAATCAATTTTTAGTAATAGAAGCCAAAAACGACGATTTAACCAGAGGTTTTACTCAATTAGCAGTGGAATTAATTGCTTTATCGCAGGTTGAAGAACAAGATATTTATTATGGTGCGGTAACGATTGGTGATGTATGGAGATTTGGGAAATTAGATAGAGTTAATCGGGTAGTTACTCAAGATATTAATTTGTTTAAAGTTCCCGATGCTATAGGATTAACTCCCGAACAAAGAAACTCGCTGAAATCATTGGGAGCCGTTGAGGAATAATATTCGTTAGT
>JBCBPQ010000230.1:0-11888 GCA_039820645.1 Cyanobacteria bacterium J06633_8
AGAACGACTCCTACGAAAAATAAGGATTTGAAACGTTTATTGATAAAAAAATAATAATTTTTCTCTTTTATCAATAAGCGCGTTCGTCCTCTGAAAGGCTTGCCCTGCCACTGATTGATGGCGCTTGTCACCCCCTCAGCATCCTAAGGCACCCTGCAATACTCAAAATTATTTGAAAAATCAATCTATTTTAATTTACTTTAGCTATCAGCCCGAAGCTCAATTTTCGGGTAATCTTGCTTATCTTTATTTCTCAATTATTCAGTTATTCCCAAATATCAGAGGTTATGATTTCTCTCGATATTCCTATTAAATCTAACGTAGAAATAATACAAACACAACCTTGCAAATATTATACATATTCCACAAAAGAAAAATCAACAGATAAAAACAAATCTTTCTGTAGTTTGACTCTGGCTAAAGATGATAAACTTAAGAATATTTCAGGTATAAAATCATTCCAAGATAAATCTGAATTTTCAAGCATAACCGACCAAAGCAAATTAACTAAAAACGTTTTCACTATCCTCCCCGTAGGTTTAAATCTGGGAAAACGCAATGTCAACGAATCAATTTTAATTCGCGGTTACGAAGACGGTAGTAAAGCAATTAATTTCGATAACTGGCTGCTTCCTTTTGATGATGTACTTTCAGCTTTAAAAATTATAAAAACTACCTTAGATGAGGGACAATTAGAATTACGCTCACCTGGTTTAGTTAAGCGCATCAATCCCAAAGATTTAAAACTTACAGCAGGGAAATTATAAGTTACTTGTTAACGATAAAAATTCCAAACCGGGAGAGGTTGTTATTGATGAAAAATCGGAAACTATGCAGGAAATTAATTTGAAAATTTAAGAGGGTTGGCAATGTTGGTTAAACTATCTATTCTTGCTTAGGGAGTTAGTTCTAATTCTAAAAGTTTAGTTTGGGTGATATCGCGGATAGTTAAGGTAATTCCATCACCCAAGATAACAGCGATGATTTGATACCAGTTTTGATTACCATTAATTTCGTAATATAACTCTTGATTAAATGGTTTTCTGGTTTCAACTACTTCCACCAAGGAATCAAACAAACCTGGATTATCTAGGAAAATTTTGGTATTAAGCAGATAATCACCAATTAAATCTTCCTGATTGCTGTAGAAGAATTTAGCAATTACGGGATTAGCCATTAAAAAACGAAAGTTGGTTATTTCTCCTGTAATCCTATCCCTCACCGCTTGTATTGCTGCGATTCCATGAAAGGAAGTATTTAAAATGCTTTCTAAAAATGTATTAGATTGGTAGAGAATTTCTTTGCTTTGTTTTAGCTGGTGATTTTCCTGTTGTAGTTGAGAAATATAATCTTTAAAAGCGACATCCTCAGTGCTGATAATTTCAGAATTATCTGGTAAGGGGTAGGTATTACTGGCGACAAAGTTTTTTTTTTCCAACACTAGCCGTAAGTTAGCTTTAGTTACTTTTTCTCCCAGAATTTCTGAAAGCTTTTTCCATAATTTGGAAGCTACATCCTTGATATGTCCCACAGTAAGGTATGAATTATCAGCAACTTGCTTATAAGAATAATTGTCCCAAGCTGCTTTCAATATTTCTCTTTCTAATACAGTTAATTTTTGACTCTTAATGCTAAATAAAGTGGTTTCTAATACCTCTAAGTATTTTTCAAAAAACATTATTATTTTATTCCATGAAATTACCAATACAAAATTCCTTGTAGTTACATAATTTTGTTTCAAGAAGCTTATTAAGTCAAGTATTACTTAAAACTTTATTAAGTCAAATAATTAGGAACAATAGGAACAAATAGAAATAGTTTTATATATAACTTCTCTTCAAGATTTTTCTTTAAATTAAGAATAAAAATTGAATTTTAGCTAACCTTAATATCCTACTATTCCGACTGACTTAGTTCTAAAGGTAGATGTATATTTTATACATGAGTGCAAGATAGTTTTAAAACAGACAGAGTTCGAGCATTTACCAAATCAATCTCTTCGTAAAGAATACTCAAGAAAACACAAATATATTTATCTACAAATGAGAAATAAATAGCTTCGGTTAACTATCAATTCATTAATTAATTTAAGTTACTTGGAAAGAAGGCAATTAAGATAAAACTTTACCTTTTGATTTTAATGTGAATATTTCGGATAAAGTCGCGGCAAAATAAAATCAAAACCTTCCTATTTAAGTCAGTTGATAATGCCATTGAAGAGTAATTAGAGAATTATTAGATAATTTTTCATTCACAACTTGAAAACAATTTCAGGGTGTCATATACAAACTACCTTAAAACTTACTAATACTCCTTGCCAGTGTGATAAATCAGACTTTTTACTTGAGCTTGGGTATTTGTAGCGATTATTAACAATAGTGGCGTTTCGGAGAAACCGATAAGCAATTAATCAAAATTACATTCATGTTAAATTCTAAGTTACTACCATCAATTCTGATTGTTACAAGCACTGTTTTAATTTCACAAAAAGTACTGGGAAAAACTAACGTATTTTCGATTATTTCTGTAGGTATAAATATCGGAAAAAGCGATGTCAATGAATCAATTGTAGTTCGCGGTTTAGAAGATGGTAGCAAAGCGGTTCACTTCAATAACTGGCTGCTTCCTTTTGATGATGTACTTTCGGCTTTAAAAATTACCAAAACCACTTTAGATGACGGACAATTAGAATTACGTGCTCCTGGTTTAGTCAAGCGTATCAATCCAAAGGATTTAAAAATAGATGCTCAATTAGGATTAGTTATATCTGTTGCGGATATCAAAAATATTCTCGGAGTACCGACGGAATTTGATATTGTAAAACACGCAATTGTATTTCATCCTCCTTGGTTGGGTGTAGGAAAAAAGAAAGTTACTTATCAAGCAGAAAATCCGGTAATTTTAGATGGATTACCTCAAGTTAATTCCCCAGCATTCAGCTTTTCTACTATCGCACAAAGCGTTGATATTTCAGGAAAGGGTAACAATACAACTTCCAAAGGGGACTTAACTGCTATCGGTACAATGTTGGGTGGTAGCTGGTATATCCGCACTAATCAACCTGATTTAACCGATACAAAAACTTGGAATATCAACCAAGCGCAATATTTACGTCAAACTCCGAAATCCGATTATGTAGTTGGTTCGCAACCGACATTTTGGCACAATCACGGAGAACAATTTTGGGGTGTGACTACAGTACAACGGTTTGGCTATAATCCACCAAACACTGCAGCCGGTGGTTTTAGCCCATCTCAACGAATGCAAAGCAATCAAATTGGACGTACCATCAGCGATAAAGCAGCACCAGGAACTTTGGTACAGTTAGTTCAAGGATTGGGCGATCATGTTATTGCAGAAGTTTTAGTTGATTCTTCTGGTATTTTCCGTTTTGAAGATGTTCATACAGCAGAAAGCGGAATTAGTGGAAGTAATCATTATCGCGTTCGTCTTTATCCCGACGGGCAATTAACTTCAACACCTGAAATACGAGAAGCTAATTTTATTAGTTTACCAGGTCAATTAAGTAAAGGTACATCCGCTTTAATTGTTTCTAGCGGTTTGAATCAAAAAAATACTCAAAATTCTTTCCTTGGCAACTTTAAGGATTTTCGCGGTGGTGTTGCTTATCGTCTTGGTGTGACGGAAGATTTAACTTTAGGTACGGGTGTTATTTACGATAAATCAATGCTGGGTTTGGGAGAATTATTCTATCAACCTGCTAACTTTCCTGTGGAAGTCGCTTTTTCTGGATTGGTGGGAACTGATGACGGTTTTGAATATAATGCCGATATTGGCTTTCATCCATCCAAGGATTTTGATTTAAACCTTCATAGTGATCGCCATTCCGAAAGATTCCACGCAAACTACCGTGCTTTCAAGGGTGTAAGCTTTCACGCTAGCGGTAATACTGCTGACAATGCTGCTTCTGCTGGTTTTAGCTATTCTCGTAGCAGCCGAAATTTCTTTACTTCTGTAAAAGCAGATATTTATACCAACAATCACTTTCGCTGGAATCTCAATTCTCGTTTGGGAAAAATACAATTAAGAAGTTTGGGACACGAAGTTAATTCTAGCTCAGAACTCAGCTACAATTTTTCTAAAAGTTCCTCAACTGGCAACTCTTTAAATATAAATTACGAAACAAAGAAAAAAAATAACCTTACTTCCTTAAATTGGCGATATCGTTCCAAATCTCGCAATAGATACGGTCGCAATTTGTTCGGTTTTGATTTAGGTTATGGTATAGGCTCCCAAGGTAGTGGAATAATCGCATCAGCTTCTACCGCTGCCATACGAGGTATGAATTTACGCGCTCGATATCAGGCAGTTTCCACAACTTCCGATAGTGATAGTTTCCGTATTGAACTATCCCCAAGCTTCTACATTCAACCCAAACTAGCGCTTGGAGACACCCATTACGAAAGTTTGCGCGGTGAAGGTGGATTATTAATTCAACCTTTTCTAGATAAAAACAGTAACGGTAAATTAGATAAAAACGAAAAAATTTATACTGAAAATGTAGATTTACTTTTCAGACTAAATAATAAATCTATCAAACGTTTGCACCCAGATATTAACAGCAATGGGGTACTAATTAGAACTGCTCCTAACAATTATCGCTTAGATTTAGATCCAGCAGGTTATCCCATCGATTGGAAACCAACACAAACAGCTTATGCAGTAGAAGTTGCAGCAGGAGGTTTTACTCAAATACTCGTACCATTCGTCCCATCTTACACCGTTCCGGAACAGTAACAAAGGCAGAAGGTAAACCAGAATAATTTTACTTTAGCTTATTTCTAGATTCTTCGGAATTTATGGTATTGTCATAATTTATTGTTGGTGCGTGACGCTAAGAATTAAATTGTTACTACGTTTTTGCATGGTTTACAGCGTCACAGCACCCTACGTCAAAATTATTTATTTGTAATACTAAATTACCAATTAAGTAGGTGGGCACAAATAAACCAAGCTATATTACAAAATGTTTTTGACGCTCAAACCCTTACCCTTATTGCAAGACAGCAAGACAGCCTATTGCCTTATCCCAATTACTATTTTCAATGCCAACCTACTTACCAATTCCCAATTACCAATTACTATTAATACCGTAAATTCAATTCCTTGAAAGCTTCGTCGGATTCTTCTATTTTCAATTCACCGACAGATTTACCATTAATTTGTAATTCATATTCCCCTTTTTGCAATCCTTCTAAATAATAAACTCCGGCTCCATTGGTAACCGAAAATCGACGTATATTATTATCATTATCTTTTCCTATTGCTTCTACTCTTGTACCTGCAACAGCTTCTCCAGTCGTATTAGTAACAACACCTGTACGAGTATAAGAGCGAGTAAAGGGAATCATTATCGGTGTATAGCTACCCGCAACGACATCTACTGCTATAGCATTTGTACTAGTAAACCAATCTAAGGGAAAACCTGCTGAATCTAAGTCCAGACGGTAACTTCCTGGTGGAAGACGAACTGTAATTCTGTCATTTTGCACCCGCGATCGCCATGACTTGATTGATTTATTATTCACCATCAATAACAGGTCTGAATTTTCTGTATAAATCTTTTCTCCTGAATCTCTTTTACCGTTATTATTACTGTCCAAAAATGGTTTAATGCTCAAACCACCTTGAGTACGAAAATATCTCGAACGTCTATCTCCAGCACGAATACCTTGCTGTAAGTTCAATCCAGAAACTAAATTGATACTAAAACTAGAATCATTTCTAGTTAAAGATACTCCTTGATATCTCCCTTGCAACATAATTCCCGGTAAAACTGTAGTTCCTAAAGTTGCTACTATTCCGTTGCCTTGGGAACCAATACCATAACCTAACTCCCCTTGCCATAAATAATTGCCGTCAAAAGCTCGTTGTGCCGAACGATACCGCCAACCTAAAGTAAGTAAATTATCGCTATTACCGTTATTGTTGCGAGAATCGTAATTTAACAGTAGCGAGCTTCCGTTAGTCGAATATCTAGCGCTAGAGAAATTATAAGCAAGTTCGGAAGAAGTGCCGATTTCATTACCTTGGAGATTTAATCCCAGCTTTCCCAGACGTTGAAATAAATTCCATCTTAAATTGCTGTCGGTATCCAAGCTAGCGCGAGCAAAGGTATAGAAATCCCTAGCGCTATAGTTAAATTGTAATCCTGCCTCTGTTGGGTTGCGGTTAGAAGTATTTCCGAATAAACTCAATCGCGATGAAACTCTCCAGTTGACATTAAAACGATTGGAAAGTCTATCGCTAGTAAATGATGCTCTTAAATTATTTGATGGCTCGTAGCGAATATCAGAAATTACATCTATTCCATCACCAGCTAAAGCAGAAACAGCGACTTGTAAAGGGAATTTTTTAGGACGAAAGAATATTTCAGCTACACCTTTCAAAGACTCATCGTAAACACCTCCAAACCCTAGCGTTAGAGTTTCCGACACACCCAAACGTCTGGCGATACCACCGCTAAATTCCGAGAAATTCCCCAATAAACTGTCATTCCCTGAAAAATCGCGTTTCAAACCACCAGATACAACCCAAGCAGAAGCACCAGCAGAAATTTGTCCTGGTACGGTAGTGAAACGAGCCTCGCGAATTTCCGGTTGTTCGGTTAATCTTCCTTCGGGATAAAGAAAAACCCGGTAATTACCAATTCCTCTTTTAGTAAAAATATTTTCAAAGCGATAAATTCCCGAAGAATCCACCAAAATTTCTGCAATAACGTTATTACCAAAACCCCGCACCAATCTAACTAAAGTACCCGGCTCCGCTCTCCCAGTTACAGTACGTCCGATTTTGTCTGCTTGCAATCGCTGACGAGGATCGGAAGTACCGCCACCAACAGTTTGCGGTGGTTTAAATCCCTGACGTTGAATAAAAGTTAATCCCCAATAATCTCCACCTGTTCCAAATCTTTGCCAGAAACTTGGTTGAGAGCCGACGAAATAATCCTGTTTATCAGTTTGTCGTAAATATTGCGCTTCCGATATAGTCCAACTTCCTCCATCCCATAAATCCGGTTGATTAGCACGCACAAACCAAGAGCCATCAAAAGCAGTACCGACAGCTTGAAAATTTCCTCTAAAATTTGTCGAATTATTTCCGCTACCGCTAGCATCTATCCTTTGTTCGACTGCTGCAATATTAAAACTTCCCGGTTGAAAGCGAGGTAAACCATCTAAAATTACCGGAATTTCATCACTACCGATACTATTATTCCTTCTATCGAGCCAGGGTACATCGAAGACAATTGCATATTCCTCAATATCAAACTTGGCTTTTACTCCAAACAGCCTTTGTAAATCTGCAATTGAAAAAACTAACCCTAATTCTGAGTCATTGCGAAGCTGTTCGGGATTAATGCGAGTGACAATTCCCGGAGAACGAACTTCTAACTGTCCGTCGGGTAAAGTTGTCACATTCAGCTTTAGAGCTTGAACTACAGCATCATAAGGTAAAAGCCAATTTTGAAAATCAACAGCTTCCCTACCATCTTCATATCCCTTTACTAAAACACCAGCTTTGATGTTGCGCTTACCGATATTGAAACCGACGGGGAAGGTACTGAAATTAGCCGAAGCTATATTTATTTGAGAATTAGAAGTATTTAAAAGTGGTTCTGAGTTAGCATTTAATTTCAATAAATTACGTATTTTTTTGTTTTTTTCGGCTTGAATTTGTTTATTTTTTTGAATTAATTTATAAGCATTTGAATGTGTTTTTTCACTATTTACATGATGATGAATTAGTTTTGATTTATTTAGATTTGTTTGAGCAAATGCTTTTGAGTTGATTTGAATAATTGCAACAATAATACACCCCAGTAACCAATATAGTTTTTGCATAGAAAGCTTGAATAAAAATTATAGCAATCACGATAAATAATAAAATTAATATACTTAAAATGAAAAAAATAATAGTTTTTTCTGACTATTATATTTATAAATTACGACCGTATTTATATTTAAGTAGCTGCAATTTTTAAAAATTTATTTGTTGTTATCCCCAGTAATTTCAGCGACTCTTTTTTTTATAGCAGCTTTACAATCAAATGATATCCGTAAAATCCACAGTTATATAATATTATTATTGAAAATAATTGCTTTACTAATTTGTTACCGTCAAGTATTTTACGTAATATTACTGACGATACAAGTAGATTTTAAAGCTACTATATTGTATGGAAAACAATTAATTGCTGTAATGTAGAGAAAATAAAATCTGTTGCTATAAATCATTTTTTTTACTCAAATTAGGAAATTTATCTACATAGTTAGTAAATAAAAATTGATATTTTTAGCATAGATATTAGCTCTGGAAATTTAGATTTTTCAATAACTAATCTATTTTTTCAAGCTAATTAAATTTATTAAAAATCTGTTTTTCCAGGTTGTTTATTTTCCAAAGTTGATTAACTTCAGTAAAACTGCGTTTATCCAGTTTGAATTAATCAATTTTCTTTAATGCAATTGATTCATAAATTCACGAGGTCAATATTTCATGATTCGTCGTTATCTGCTTACTGCTGGTTTAGCGATTCTAGGTACTGTAGCTTTTGCACCTAATGCTCAAGCTCAGACAGCTAATCCTCCATCTCAGAATGGATCGGCATCTGAGACAGTTCCATTTTCAGGTACTGTTGGTTCAGCTTGTACTTTTAGTGAAACTCAGCCTGGTATCCTTGAAGCACCTGGAAGTTCCACATTTGTTTCAGGTAATGTTGGTGTTTTCTCGGGAGGTAATGGAACAGCCGGTCAAACCACAGTAAACTGTACTAATGGTGGTTCATTAACAGTTGCTCAACCTAATCCAATCAACGTACCACCCGGTTTTAATCCAGCTGTAACCCAAGCTATTGTTGCTACTGAAACCGATAAAGCACCATATCTCAGTAGTCCTGGTCCCAGATTTGATGGTGGCTCGTGGAGTCAAGTTATCCCTACTTTAGACATCGCTCCTGGAGCCGATCTTCCCCTTCAAGTAGCTATGATTGCGGGTGAGAGAGGTGGTCCAGTTATACCTTCTGGTAACTATGAATATGAAGTAGTCTTAACTGCTACTCCCAACTAATACAGCAGTTTGCAAGTACATGAGGTACAGAGGGAGCAGGGGGAGCAGGGGGAGCAGGGGGAGCAGGGGGAGAGAAGGACAGCGATTACTAAACTGTATTGGGTGAGGAGTTAAAATGTACCGATAAATAGATGAAATCTGCTGTATATTCTTGAAAATAAACAAAGGAACCCCCATCTTGCAAGATTGTGGTTCCCTCATAAAATAGTATTTAATTTTACTTAATCGGTTGGTGGAGCCTGCAAGCTTTCAACCGATTTACTCAGTATATCCCGATATATTTCAATAACTTTTTCGCTTCTGTAAAATTACTCGTTACCTAATTAAACTATCAATGAATTTTACTTCTATCAGAAAATTTTCATTACCGCTAGGTAGTTTATTGCTGTCTAGCTTTTTGCTATGGGGAAATATCGCTAAAGCCAACATATCAATTTCCCCGATGGTAGTTGAAACGGAAGCCAAACGAGGGCAAGCACAAGGTAGATTTACTGTATCTAATCCAGAGTCTCAAAACTTCCGCGCTCGGGTATACACTTCACCTTTCACCTACGATAAAGAAACCGGATTCAAAATTTTATCTAAAAGTCCCCAAGATTTATCTCCTTACCTCCAATTCTCTCCAAGAGAACTAGAAGTAGCGGCTTCAAGTAAGCGTAATATTCGTTTTGTAGTTCGTTTTCCCCCCAGCTTACCCGATGGTGAGTATCGAACGATGATTTTTACCGAAAATCTAAAAAGAGGAACCATTACTCAAACCGATTCTACAAACAACGTTACCCTACAAACCAATATTATTCCTCGTATCGGCGTTGCTTTGTACGTTCGTAAGGGAGATGTTTCACCAGATTTAAATTTCCCTAGCGCTAGAGTTAATCCAAAAACTAATCAAATTCAGCTATTAGTTAGCAATAAAGGTAAAGCATCCGCAATAGTCGCCGGAGATTGGAAATTAAAGAAAGGGAAAGAAGTAATTCAGAAAGGAAATATTTCCGATACAACCGTCTTAGCAGAAGCAGAGCGTTACGCTACCGCTAAATCTTTGAATAAAAATCAATCCAAATTAACACCGGGAGAATATCAGTTAACTGGTGAATTGGGATGGGGAGTAAACAAGAAAAATCGGATTCCTTTTAATGTTAATGTGACGATTCCTGCGAAATAATTTGTAGGGGCTACACCTGTATTTTTCGTTTTATTCTAAATTAATTGGTGCGTGACGGTATTTCAAAATTGATTAGTTATACAATAAATTTTTCGTAACCATCACACACCCTACAATTTAATTGTTCAAGTAGGAGCATTTTCCCTCTCCTTTATAAGGCTACGGTGTACACAGAAGTATTCTGATTCCTTCACAACTTTTAGATCCCCCCTAGCCCCCCTTTAAAAGGGGGGAATAGGAATTAAAGTCCCCCTTGAAAAGGGGGATTTAGGGGGATCTTGCCAGATGTGTGTAGGCGGTAGCCTTTATAAGGAGGGGGATGTCCCGAAGGGACAGGGTGAGGTTTTTATTGAGGTGCAATCGTAACGCTGAGATTCACAGTATAATTATAAGTGCCTGGAGTAAAATAAACCGGACGTTCAACCCGCAATCCTACTTCTAAATTAGTATCTCCAGCAGGTAAATTGGCTGTAGCATTATTTCCGTCGCTGCTAAGTTTGTTTGAGCCGAATTCTAAAAATCCCACCTTTTTTGTACCACCTGGATCTTCTGAAGCTCCAGATGCAAAGCTGGGTGATAAAACTGTAATTTGAGCATTAGTGCCAGAGGGAACGTTTACATTAATATTTGCGGGTACTACCGACTCTAATACTTTATAATCTCCTCGGGATGTCTCAATAACACCGGGGCTGACATTGCTGAATTTAACTTCAGCTAGTGCAGTTGGAGTTAAATTAATCAAACTTGTAAGTAATAATCCTGAAGCGATTGCGAAACGGTACAACATGACAAAATAGCTAGAACAATCTATGCGTTCTTTTTTAGCCATTTATTTAACTAATCACTTCAGGGTAAATACTTAATAACTATGGACTAACCATAGTTACAGTAACGTCATAATTATAAGTTCCTGGAGTAAACACTTGATTTTGCTTTAATGACAAATCAATTGCTACAGTGTTGTTACCCGCAGGTAAAGTCAAATTTTTACCGCTAACTTCATCGGAATCAACTCTTAAAGTTGCCGTATATTTTGTATTAGCTGTATCGGAATTAGAACATTACCAATTACCAAATTAAAAAACCTGCTCCAACTTCTTAAAATCGCGCTGCACCTCATTAATCAAAGACTTATTTTTAGGATCGGTTTTCAAAGCCTTTTTAAGATAAATTCTTGCTTTAAGTAGCTGTTTCTCGGCTATTAATGCCCTTCCCCAAAGCTGATACGATATAGCTAACCATTGTCGGACTTCTGCATCATGGGGTAAACGTTCGACTAAAGCTTCTGCTAATGCAATTGCTTGAGGAAAACGTCTCTCCTTCAAAAACTGCTGTAGCTGTTCGTAAGTCTTCCACTTAAGACGTTTTTCAATTTCTGCTACATGAGGAGGCTTCGGCTGTTGTTTGGGCTGCTGCTTTGGCTGTTGCCGTGATGCTTGTCTTGGTACCTCATGAGTTTTTTGCTGCCATTTTTCTTTAGCCCGCTTCGGTTCTTTTGGCGGAGTTTCGACAGCTGGCGACGCTTTCTTATGGGAATTATCTTCAGGAGGTGGTATAACTTGCAACAGCAACTTATATGCCTCAGTTACGGCAATAAACTTTTCCTTAGCTCTGTCATCATTCGGATTAATATCGG
>JBCBPQ010000231.1:0-11845 GCA_039820645.1 Cyanobacteria bacterium J06633_8
GGGGTTTCAAAAGTAAGTCTTCTTCAGGCTCGGCTTCTAAAACATCATTTAAACGTTCGGCGGAAATCAGTATTTCTTGGAAATCATTCCATACCCCAGATAATCGCTTGAAGGGACTGAGTACATTACCCAACAACATATAGAAAGCGATAAAAATGTTTTAGAGAATCTTAACTTTGAAATTCATCCAGAGCAGATGGTAGCTGTTGTGGGACGTAGTGGTTCTGGGAAAACTACACTTTCAAAGCTAATTTTGGGTTTATATCCTGCCACAAGCGGGAAAGTGATTATTGACGGGCATGATGTATCTAAAATCGCTTTGAAATCACTCCGCCGACAAATTGGTGTCGTAGATCAAGATACATTTCTATTTGGTGGCACCATTAGAGAAAACATTGGTTTAGCTCATCCAGAGGCAACTTTAGAAGACATTATTGAAGCTGCGAATTTCGCAGGAGCAGACGAATTTATTCAGCAATTACCGATGGGCTATGAAACCCAAATCGGTGAAGGTGGAGGAATGCTATCTGGAGGGCAGCGTCAGCGTATAGCCATTGCTCGTGCTTTATTAGGTAATCCCAGATTTTTAATTTTTGATGAAGCCACTAGTAGTTTGGATGCCGAATCGGAAAGAATTATTCAAAACAATTTAAAAACAATTCTTAAAGGACGTACCAGTTTAATCATTGCTCATCGTCTGTCTACAGTTCGCAATGCCGATTTATTACTAGTTTTAGACCAAGGTGTATTAGTAGAAAGCGGTACTCACGATGAATTGATTGCCAAAAGAGGTCATTATTACTACCTCAATCAGCAGCAATTATCACAAGTAGGATAAGTCAACAGTGAACAGTGAGCAGTCAACAGTCAACAGTCAACAGTCAACAGTCAACAGTCAACAGTCAATTACCAATGCCCAATGCCCAATGCCCAATGCCCAATTATCAATGCCCAATGCCCAATGCCCAATTACCAATGCCCAATTAGCATGAAGTTACATGACAAACACACCATTAAAGAATCCAGAACCGGATGATTATCAATCCTATGATTCTAAGTCCGTTGATACTTCCAATTCATCTATAGATGAACACCATGGGAAGCAAGAAGATTTTACTGAAGAGAATAGTGGAATATTTTATGGTACAGAAGAACTTTTAGATGCTTTACCCAGAGTTTGGACGCGCTCTTTATTGTATGTACTGGTAGTCTTTGCTGCTGTTGGCGTACCTGCATCTATGGTTTCTAGAGTTGATGAGACTGGTAGCGCTAAGGGGAAGGTGGAACCATTAGGTGCAACAAGAAAGTTAGATAGTATCGCTGGCGGTGAAGTCAAAGCTGTCAAAGTAAAGGAGGGAGATAACGTACAAAAAGGACAAATCTTACTTGAGCTTGATTCTAAAGTTTTGGAATCAGATATTAACGAAGCTAAAGAAAAACTATCTGGATTAAAAAAACAACAGTCGCAACTTGAACTTTTAAAGAATCAACTACAGCTAACTATTGATACTCAGAAGCAACAAAATGATTCTCAAGTTTTAGAGAAACAAGCGCAAATTAGTCAGGCACAGACGGATTTATATGCTAAGCAAAGTAATTATAATCTTCAAAATTTAGAAAAAAAAGCTCAAGTTGAACGAGCAAAACAACAGATTCAAATCTTTGAAAATGAACGACAGTCGGCTCAAAATCGTTTATTCATAGATACAAAACAAGTAGAGCGTTTTAGCAAACTTCTTAAAGATGGTGCAGTTTCTGCCTCTCAAATCGATGGGCTGAAAAAAGAGCAGCAAGAAAGTAAGCGGCTTTATGATAAAGCTGGATCCGATATCAAACAAGCTGAGTTCACCTTAACTGAAGAATTTAATAACTATCTAACAACAATGAATCAGTTAGAGTCTGATATCGAACAAGCTAAACTCCGCCTACAAGAAGAAAAGAGTAATTATCAAAGTTTGGTTAATGCAGGAAAACTAGCATTACTCAGAACCCAAGAGCAATTTAAAGATTTACAGGGACAACTTGATTTATTAAAATCCCAAATTGCCCAAACCAGCACTCAACTTCAATCCTTAAATATTCAATTGCAACAAAGAACAGTGCGATCGCCCATGGATGGAGTGGTTTTTGAGTTGCCTGTATCCAAGCCAGGGCAAGTATTACAGCCCGGACAACGAATTGCCCGTATTGCACCCAAAGGTAAAGAAATGGTTATCAAAGCTCAAATGCCAACTTCGGAAACTGGTTTCCTGGAAAAGGGAATGCCAGTCAAAATCAAGTTTGATGCTTATCCATTCCAGGAATATGGAATAGGTAAAGGTGAAGTCAAATGGATTTCTCCAGACTCGAAACAAACTGCCCAAGGAGGTGTAGAAATTTATGAATTAGAAATTTCTTTAGATAAACCCTATATCCAAAATGGCGATAAACGTATCAATATAACCGCAGGGCAATCAGCCACTGCGGAAGTAATCATTCGTCGCCGTCGTGTTATTGATTTACTTTTAGATCCCTTCAAAAAGTTGCAAAAAGGAGGATTGGAGCTTTGAGGAAAGATAGCCAAAAGAACAATAAATTCTTAAGCACCAACCACCAACCACTAAGGGAGTTCCAATTAAAAAAATAATCAATCGTTTTGGTGAGCAGGGGGAGCAGGGGAAGCGGAGGAAGCAGGGGGAGAAGAAATCGGCGGAGTCGTATTAGATGCAAGATAGCCGTAATTTAATTTTTGGATGTCTCTAACCACCAACCACTAACCACCAACCACCAACCACCAACCACCAACCACCAACCACCAACCACCAACCACCAACCACCAACCACCAACCACCAACCACCAACCACCAACCACCAACCACCAACCACCAACCACCAACCACTAACAACTAACAACTAACAACTAACAACTAACAACTAACAACTAACAACTGACTATGTCAAACGTTTTGCATATATCGGCTACAGAAGTAATTCATAATCTGAAAATTTGCTGTCAAATTCCTGATGTGATTGAGGTAATCGCCAAACGAAAGGTTATCCTCGATGCTGCCGCAGAAGCCGGTATTGTTGTTGCGGATGAAGAGTTACAGCAAGAAGGCGACAGATTGCGGTTTGCAAAAAAACTCGTAAAGGCAGCGGAAACTTGGGCTTGGCTGAAAAAGCATCATCTTACTCTTGATAATTTTGAAGAGTTAGCCTACAACAGCGTACTTTCTCAAAAATTAGCTCATCATCTGTTTGATTCTAAGGTTGAGCCTTTGTTTTATCAAAATCAACTTGATTATGTTGCTGCTGTTACCTATGAAGTTATCGTTGATGACTGGGATCTAGCTTTGGAACTGTTTTTTGCAGTGCAAGAGTTAGAAGTAACTTTTCAAGAAATTGCCCGGGAATATATTTCAGATCCAGATTTACGAAGGGCTGGTGGATTTCAGGGTATTCAACAACGCACTGATTTTCGTCCAGAAGTTGCGGCTGCTGTGTTTGCGGCTTCTCCTCCGGGAATCATTAAACCGGTTACAACTCCTAAAGGTATACATCTAATTTGGGTTGAAGAAATTATTCAACCAAAACTAGACGAGCAGCTACATGAAAAAATTGTCATGGAGTTGTTTGATAGCTGGTTACAACAACAAGCCGATCAAATGGAAATCTACACTCAATTAGATAGGTTTGTTGATACTAGCACATCTGAAAAAGTTTTAAACCCAGTGTAAATTTGACGGTCTTTCAATCATTATTTATTGAATATTTGTTGTCTCTTTAAAAGGAGGTCACCAAAATAGACGTTTTAGCTGTTTTTTCCAAAAAATAATTTAAATAAATATATCACTAATGCTTTAAAAACTATGGAAAAGCATTTAAAAAGGGGTAAAAGCTTATGCTTTTAGCCCTAATTGTGTTGTCAATAATATTCAAAAATAAAGCTAAAAAAATATTCAAAAAAAATAGAAAAAAGGCTTGACTTTTTCTTCAGATGTTGTAAATTAGTAAGTGTGAGGGGCGAAACAAAACCACTCACAAAAATCCCAGAAAACATTAATCAATTTCCAGGAGAATTACATCATGTTGATTTCTGACTTAAACAATCTAGAAACCGTACAAGGTAATGAAGTTGTTGGTGGATATCGCAACGTTACCAAGAGAGAAAGATTATCTAGAGACATCCGTAACAGTCTCAAGAATGACGTTAACTCCGTTGTAAGAATTTCTGGTAACGCTGCTGATGCTCAAGCTGATGCTTCTGCTTTAGGTCGCAACACCGTTACAAACACCTTCACCGATACCACTGTTGTACAAGGTAAAGGTTCTTCTTCTTCCTCCGTTTCTACATCTGCTACAAACGGTTTCAGATTCAAAAGAAAGCACTAAATAGAGCTTTAAAGTTCTAACTATAGTTCTAGTACTTTCATAATTTTTTAATGATAAGTACTAGAGCTAACCTTGCGGGAGATTGCAAATCTATTTATTGATTGCTTCTCCCGAATAAAATAACAATTTGTCAGCCAAGTTGTACAGCTTTTATGTCGCTGGAAAATTTAATACTATTTATTTTTTTTCGGCGATATAAAATACTAATTGTTTTGAGCTTATTATGAGCAAAATCAGCATTCACGAACTAAGTTTTTGTGAAAAAGAAGATAGCGAACTTCATGATGTTTTAGGAGGCGACACCGCTTTCTTGAAAATTAGTGATAACTTCTTATCTCAAACAAAACCCGTTGCTTTCCATGCTCCTGACCAACCAGTAGCAAATGTTACTACGGATGCAGTATTGCTTCCTGCAAACACATACGTTGAATCAGTGCAAGAAACTGTTGTCAAGGATGGTGGATATTACGGGCAAGCAAAAGTTACAAGAGGTAGAACAAATAGTAGAAAATTTGTTCGTGCCACTTCAAGCGCTAGAATTTAATCTCATTAGTTGCTTGTAACCCTGATTAGTAAGAATATAATTTATCTAATTACATGAGTCAGGGAATTTCTTTGATTTAACACATTTGGGAACCTTTTCAATTTTATGAGCTATTAAGTTTAACTTAATAGCTTTTTCTGGATAATGGACAATTTGTAATGGTGTTAGAAAGATGGAACAAGAGGAGATTTTAATTAGAAAGATAGTTTCTGTTGATGGCAAAGTGATTTCTGAATCAACAAGTAAAGCTAAGGCTTCTGGAGATAGTGTGAGTACCAGGGTTTCTTCTACTTCAAGTAGAAGTAGTTCTTCTAGCTCCAGTAGCTCTAGTAGCTCTAGTAGTTCTAGTAGTTCTTCTAGTTCTAGCAGTTCCAGTAGTTCCAGGTCTTAATAGATACATATAAATAGTTATAGTTGTTAAGACTTGTATTTATCTTTAGAAAGGAGCAACATATGTCTGAGAAAGATAAGGAAAAATTTAATTCCAATGCAGTACCATTCTTTGCCCGTTATTTGGAAGGGCAGTATTGCGAAGATTTATCTGAAGAAGAGATGGATCAAGTTCATGGAGGCTTATCTAAAGGAAAAAAAATAATAAAAGGGCATCCATATAACTTAAAGGATATAGTCACGACTTTGAAATATCCTTCCGACAACGAAGATAGTTCTCCTAAGCATCCTCCGATTGCGATGACTAAAAAATATCCTTCTGATAGTGATGAAGCTGCTGTGACAAACAAGTTTCCATCAGACGGTGATGATGAATTGCCTGCACATTTTGATAGATGGTAGCTAAAGTTTCCTGCACCGATGTTTCTAGCTTTAGCAAGTAATAAGGATAGTCGCTGTATTAGTTAAATTGTTTAGGAATCTTTATGCATCTATCTCGTGACGTTGTCCTCTTAATCACTCACAGCGGTGATTTCTATACAGTAGACAGAGTGGCAGAAGCGTTATCTAGACTCGGCGCAAATCCATTTCGTCTTGATACAGATATGTTTCCTTTGTCAATAGAGCTAGCGGCACATATTAATCAATCGGGAAGTAAGCATTGCTTAAAATATGGCGAAGAATACTTAAATGTAGAGCAGGTAAGAGCAGTGTGGATGCGACGTATTTGGCAACCACAATTGACTAAAGAACTAGCTCCACAATTCCAAACAGCCTGTATTCGAGAGTCAGTAACAACCTTAGATGGATTTTGGGACAGTCTCCAAGAAGCCCATTGGGTAGACGATTTACAACGCATAAATGTTGCAGAAAATAAGTTGCGTCAGTTAAGGGTAGCGCAAGAGATAGGTTTGAATATTCCTCAAACTCTTGTAACTAACAATCCTTCTGAAGCCAGGGAGTTTTTCTTCAAATTAGAAGGGAAAGTAGTTGTTAAATTATTGACTCCTCTTTCCTATAGTATGAAAGGCTCCTCGTTTTTTCTTTTCACCAGCAAAGTAAAAGAAGAAGATTTATTAGATGCAGAGACGCTAAGTTATTGCCCGATGATTTTTCAAGAGCAAATACCGAAGCTGCGAGAATTAAGAATTGTCTTTGTAGATGGTAATTTTTTTGTCGGAGCGCTTGATGCTTCTCAATACGCAGCGTCGGCAACAGATTGGCGATGTGCTGATGACAAGAATTTTGTATGGCAACCATTTCAGCTACCCGAGGAATTAGCCGTTAGTTTAAATTTATTTATGAAAAAGTTTGGGCTTTTGTTTGGAGCCTTTGATTTTATTCAGACTCCCTCAGATGAATACGTTTTTTTAGAAGTGAATCCGACGGGAGAGTGGGGAATGTTAGAAAGGGATTTAGAGCTTCCTATTAGTAGCGCGATTGCAAATGCACTGCTTAAAAAGTGAAAAGTAACAGCTTTAAGCTAAAAAAATTCCTATTCCTGTTCCTAAATATTGAAAAATTACCTTTAACCTTTAACCTTTAACATTTAACCTTTAACCTATTCATGACTATTTTAATTATTACCCATAGTCAAGATAACGAAAGTATTCCTTTAGTAATAGCAGCTATCGAGGCTCTGGGGGAAAAGGCATTTCGTTTTGACACCGATAAATTTCCCACCGAAACACAATTAGACATTACTTATAGTAACGGTAGCCAGAATATTATTATTGCTAACGAGCAACAGAAGTTAAATTTAAAAGAAGTATCGGCTGTGTGGTATCGGCGGATTGCTATTGGCGCAAGGATTCCCCATAGTATGAATAAACAGCTTAGACAAGCTTCGATTCAAGAATCCCGTACCACAATTGCCGGAATGATTGCCAGTATCAAAGGATTCCATCTCGATAAAGTTGTAAATATTCGTCTTGCTGAAAACAAACAGCTACAATTACAAGTTGCTGAGGAAATAGGTTTAAAAATTCCCCGTACCCTAATTACAAATAATCCAGAAGCAGTCAAGCAATTCGCTGAAGAATGCCAACAAGATATTGTCACAAAAATGCTTTCTTCTTTCGCTATCTACGATAATCTTGGCCAGGAAAAAGTAGTTTTTACAAATCCGGTTACATCAGAAGACATTGATAATCTTGATGGGCTGAATTTATGCCCCATGACTTTTCAAGAAAAAATTCCTAAAGCTCTGGAATTACGGACAATTATTGTAGGAAAAAATGTATTTACTGCTGCTGTTGATTCCCAAGCCGTGGATAAAGCTCGCTACGATTGGAGACGGGAAGGACTAGCTTTAATTAATACTTGGCAACCTCACGATTTACCGAAAGATGTTGAACAAAAGCTTCTGAAACTAATGCTTTACTTCGGCTTAAATTACGGAGCAATTGATATTATTTTGACACCGGATGGTGAATATATATTTTTAGAAGTTAACCCAGTTGGAGAATTTTTCTGGTTGGAACATTGTCCTGGATTACCAATTTCTCAAACCATTGCTGAATTACTTGTAAGTTCTTCCTATAAGCCTACATCATCATCATTATTATCACAAACAAAAGTTATTCATGCAGTTAATTAAAATATTTAGTTTTTTTAATAAAATAAAATACAATGAAATCCCTTGTTAATTCATGTTAATAACAAGGGATTTATGATATTCATTATTTGAGAACACTTTTCAATTTAATAATTATTTGAGAACACTTTGCAATTTAAGATTTAACCCCGATAAATGCGATAAAACTTCTGATTTAACTAAGCTCTAAACCGAAAAGAATTACTAGTCTCAGAAGAACGAGAAAGACGTTTTCCATCTCTTGCGCTCGATCTTGCTCTAGCAGAAGCACGTGAAGATGAGGATAAATTATCTTCACGATTATATGTTGAAGTTGTGGTGACAGTCTTAGTTATTTTTCCTAGAGCAACTGCTTCTGCATCACTGTCCGCTATTCCACGTCCTGTCCTAGTATTAGCAATAGCTGTAGTTCTTACACCTCCGATAATATTAGTTGGTAAATTAGCTAAATCTAAGATTCCTAAATCTTGAATTATCACGCTTTATTCTCCTACAACTGCTTGTTTTTTTCAGAGCATTAACATTTTTAAATATATATTTTAGTGCAAGCAAAATAATTTCTTTATCATGCTGTAAATTGCATTTTACTACATTTTTCAATAAAGCAAATTATGCAATGCTATTATTACCAAAATACATATTTTAATATTTATTCTACTCTCATATTATTGTAACCCTAGTTAAAAAAATTGTGAAAAATAACTGCATGAATATCTATTAATTATATATATATATATAGTATTTTTTATTTTGAAAACATATGTTTTTTTTGATAATATTTATCAGATTAATAAGTATTAAGTTTTATAAAAGCAATTAATCAAGGATACACAATCCTATAACTCTAATTAACGGCTAATAAATCTGCGAATAAATCGATTATTATTTAAACCAATTTAGCCAACTTTCCCAATTCTGAACTATTTGAGCCAGTTCTTGATATCCTGCTGCTCTGGGATGGGCACCATCATATTTTTTCACTTCATCCATCCAAATATCTGATTTTAATAATTCTGAAACAACATCTAAATAAGGTACATGTAATTTATTGCAAACTTTTGTAAACTCTTTTGATAAATCAGAAATTCTTTGATTCTGTTCCTCATCATCTATTGGTAGTGGACTAACTACTAAAACCGGATATAAATCTTTAGCTATACTCAAAATATCCCGCAGATTAGTAATTGAATCTTGTAGAGAAATTCGAGTTTTGCCATTTTCTATAGTTGTATCGTTAGCTCCGAAAGAAAATACTACTCTACCATCATATTTTTGAGGTAAACGATAAGAAACTTCCTGCAACCAGCGTCTTCTTAACTCGCGACTCGTCTCTCCTCTAACTCCCAAATTATAATAAGTAATTTCAAAACCTTTTGAAAAAGCATTCTGACATATTCTACCAGCCCAACCCAAACATTCAGGGTCACCGCTACCATTTATATGTGACTCACCAACAAAGCAAATTCTAATTTCTGTCATAGCTGTAAATTCATTAAAATATTGGCAAAATAAATGTATTAAATATCAACTATTCATTTTACGATACTCTTGAATAATCAAATAAGTATTTTATTTTACCAAATTCAATAGAATCCTAACTCACCATATTTAAATATCGGAATATGCCACGAAGTCATTCTAAAATAAGAGCTGCATAGAACTAAGACTTATGTCGCTGAATCTGGCATACCCATAAATTGATCCATCCTACGGATATTTTGACTGTATCAAAACTTTTATATTTTCTCGATGTATTTTATGATTACTTTGTTGAGATAGTTAATTTTTTATGGACAAAGCAGAGGTTATTAAAGTATTGCAGACAGTAATTTTGTACATTCGTCAAAATAGAAAAAGCGATGCCATCAAAGAATTGCAGATACTCCAAGAAGACTTGGAGAGAAGAATAAAAGAAGATGATTTTGATAATGAGTATGACGAATATATAGTTGACGAAAACAGCTAACTATTTAACTTTTATAAATGGTGCGTTACGGCATGATTTAAATAGTTCGTAGGTTAGGCACACTTATGATGTTGCTTGTTAATGCCAGAATTCGTATTGTGCCGTAACACAACATTCTATCGACGGTATTTTCAGATATTTTGTATTTGTTTTGAAATAATTTTATTTTGTTCATTGCGAATATGTTGGGTTACGACACGATTTATATATGTTTCGTTGTAAGTTAAATTGTTTGTCGTGTCTAACCCAACCTACAAATTCAAAATTAATTATTTTAAATTTTGAATTTTTTTCTCGTTTTTCTCGTTACAAGGTTCTACCTTGTAATGCATTTTAAGAGGCTCTGCCTCTTGGTAAGATGAGGCAGAGCCTCAAGATACGGATTCCCAGACGGAGACTGGGAACCAGTTCAACCAGTTCAAGACAATACTTGTACAATTAAAAACCAAAATTCCCTCCCTACATACAGCAGGAAGGGAAAATATTAAGATGAGGCAGAGCCTCAAGATACGGATTCCCAGACGGAGACTGGGAACCAGTTCAAATTTCAAAAATCAAACCTTAGTATCTGTAACCACCTTGGTTTGGCTTATTAACAATAAAGCTAAGAACTTGACATTGCTTAACATTATCAAAACCAACTACACGAATGTAGCAGTTAGGAAACTGAGAGCGACAACCTTGAACTTCTTGTAATACCTCTTGAGGGCTTCTAGCATTGAACAAAGGTAACTTCCACATTGTCCAATACATTTCTGTAGGTTCGGAAGTTTCGTTAAATTCAATTGCGGGGAAATAACCCTGATCTAATACATATTGAATTTGACGAGCGATTTGAGCGTCATTTAAAGGTGGTAAGTATGAAAGGGTTTCGTAGCGACGCTCTTTTGGTAAAGTTTGCATTTTTCTAATTGTTTGTTAGTTGTTGGTTGTTAGTTGTTAGTTGCTAGTTGTTAGTTGCTAGTTGTAAAGCAGTGCTCCACTATAGTTCCCCGCGTTGTAGCAACTGCTGTTAGCGGAGCGTCTCACGGAGGGAGATACCCGAAGGGCTAGTTGTTATAAAATCCACTAACCACTATCTACTATCCACTATCCACTAACCACTATCAACTAACTTTTTCAACTCGAAGTTTCGTCCGAGTTGCTATCTGTTGTTGATTCTTCTTCGGTAGTACTGGGGTTAGATAAATCTAATTGCGTAATCCGCTCAAGATGCTGACGACGATGTTCCATATTAGCTTGTGTAATTCCGGTGCTTACCATTTCCGGCAAAAATTCTGTAACTTCTTCCGCTAAGTGCTGCCTAACTGTCATTATCCGCAAAGCCAGTTCGGGCTTTTCTAGGAATAATTGCTCAATATACTTTTCTCCATCTTGAATTCTTTCTTTGGTAGAAAAGCGATGCAGCCAAGCCGCAACATAGGGATTCGTTTCATTAATTTGAGCCGACACCGTTCTAACTGCCTGATATGTCAAGTAGCTTTGCAGCATCTTGGCTGTGTCTTTGGCAATTTGCTTTATATTCATACTTGACCCCAGCCCATAATAGTTATGAGTTATAAGTGTTGAGTTTTAAATTAAAGAGATTTTAAACTTAAAACCCAAAACAAAAAACTCACAACTAATACAATTAGACGGTATCCATTGCCTCGAACTCGAACTTGATTTCTTTCCAAAGTTCGCAAGCAGCAGCTAATTCTGGAGACCATTTAGCAGCTTCGCGGATAATATCGTTACCTTCGCGAGCCAAGTTACGTCCTTCGTTACGTGCTTGAACGCAAGCTTCTAAAGCTACGCGGTTTGCAGTCGCACCAGGAGCGTTACCCCAAGGGTGACCCAAAGTACCACCACCAAACTGTAGTACGGAATCGTCGCCGAAAATTTCTAATAGTGCGGGCATGTGCCATACGTGAATACCACCAGAAGCAACAGCCATTACACCAGGCATGGAAGCCCAATCTTGAGTGAAGTAAATACC